>NZ_JARVHQ010000004.1 GCF_040459645.1 Bacillus cereus group sp. RP43 | reverse complement strand
TCGTTTATCCCGAATCCAATCCCAATCATTTTCACATCATTGTAAGCGGAAGCTCCTCCGAAAGCGGTATTTATATTTGTTAATCCCCAATCAGACTTTTGACCGCTATAACCAGCATTATAAACCCTTAGGATTGTATTTTTTGTAGCATCACGTAATAATTCTTCTAACTTTTTTGGGAAGGCATTTATGTTTGTACTATCTACCCCAAGGGTATTTAGTGTAAAACCTGAAGTATTCGCTCCGTCAACGGTACTATCACCATAAAAGGCGATGGGAAACTTATTGCCTTTCAACCATTCAACCCACGCATCATTGAGTGTGTATATTTTATTCTTCACTCCAGCTATAGGCGCTTTTAATGAATCGATTTCAAAACCATAATCTTCATAGGATGTTGAGACGCTTCCTTTTTCGACTTGATACGTATTTAACTTAGTTAAAGGAGCGCATACTCTTACGTAGGCACAATTATCTGGCGTTGTGAAATTAGCTGGGTCCGTGTACGTTTTGCCGCTAATATATACTTTTTCAGACGTGTAGAAAGCCATTTGATCTATCACACTTCTGACATATTCTACGTTCGGATCAACCGATATATAATCAGATGAGAAGTAAGAACTATTATCGGCTAATAACCCTGTGCTAAATATAACAAACTTACCTTTAATAACAGTATTTTTATTGAAAATGTTCTTTCCGAATTTCACACCTTTTATTTTTTCTGGAGCGATAGATTTATCTTTTAAAACTTCACCTTCCATTGTTTTTGATGGTATCGATGAGGTATTAACTTTGCTTCCGAATGGTTCATATCCAGTAGGGATTGACCCTGATTCAATTTGTGTAACATCCCGTAGTCCGCTTCTAGAGCCTATTCTAATATAAACGCTATTACCAGGAGTGGTAAATGTAGTACTACCATCTGTAGCTCTTGAAAGATATATTTTATTAACGTCATAGAAAGCGATCCTTGTATCTCCTGCAATCTTCGCAATGGCATACTGTATATTCGGTGAGATTTTTATAAAATTGCTTGCAAAGTAACCATCAGCAAGGAAGATGTTACCTGTATTTCCATCTATATAATACCCAATAGATACATCATTCTTATCAAAAATATTTTTACTTTTGATTGTAATCTGATCTAATTGTTTCTGTGCTGAAGCCGCGTCAGATACCACTTGACCATTTTTTTGTTCAAGATTATTAAAAGCTGACTCAAGTGTGGTTAAATTTTGATTCTGTTCCGTTTTATATTGCAATCCAAAGCCGTTGTTGCCGATTTTGCTTAGTGATATAGGCATTAAACTCACCTTCCTTGTTGTCTAAAATTCAAAAAAATAAAAGAGTACGATAATGTACTCTTTTACAATTGCATGTTATTAATAAGGTGTAGGTTCCGCTGTACCGTTAATCATCACATTTACTGCGCCTTCTGTTTGTTGTTTTAATAGTAATCTGTCTCCTTGTTTCAGAACGATAGACATATTATAAAAATCAGCTTTACCTTTCGCTACAAGAGTCATCACATCAATAGTGTTGATAGTTAATGTTACTTCTTGTTCTGTCGCTGCTGAGTTATTTAGAATGATTTGTGTTACAGTAACCTTTTGGCCTTTTTGTACGGTGCACACTTCGATCGGATTAGTTTGTGGTTTTCCTAAGTAAATTTGCTCGTTATTCATAAATAATTCCTCCTAATTTATATAAAATTCGTTTTTTAATAGTTTCTATTAACCTTCTAACCACATTCGTAGTTTCCGGCAAAATGTTTTCTTATCCTGGACTGTAGAGCGCATCCTAATATAAACGCTCTTTTCTTGTCCTGTTGGTACCCCTAAATCTATTGTCATTAAACGCCCATACTTCGCCTCGTCGGAACCGGGGTTTGTATTGGTGGATACTAACTTCGATAGTAATGTTTGCCCATCTCCATCAAATATCCCTACTTCGCCAGTTGTTCCTTCTTCTACATACTGACCAATTAAGACTTTTAAATATCTCGATTTGTGTTCAAACGTGTAATATTGACAACTCCTGAACTGCGTTTGAGCGGTCATCCACCAGTACAACTCTTGTCCCACTTCTGTGAAGGATGGCTCCGCTCCACTCATATCGAATCCATGCTGAAGAACGCCACCTATAATAACTGCATACCCATCTGCACGCTCCACGCGAATAAGACCACGATGAACATCGAGGCCTCCCGCACCAATATGGACGTATCTGTTTTTATCTTCTGGATCTATATACCAAACACCAGTATTATCAGCAAATGTCTCTGTGTTCATATAGAGCCGTTTTAAAGCAAGGTTTAAATTACCTTCGTCATCAATCAACTGTTGAATGTTACGCTGCGTCTGTTGGAATTGCGCTTGAATTGCACTTGCAGTTCGCAATGTCTTGAAGGTCGATAATTCAAATGTTGGTGAAATACTGTTGTTCACCGGATCATCAATAACCTCTATGATTCTTATTTGAACGGTGACATCTGCCTCCTCATATAGCATGTAAACATAGTCTCCGTAATTATACGGATGCATTTGCAAACCATTTTCGTATAAATCCACAACAGATACATTAAACTTCGTTTGAGGTGTATCATTCAAATTGTTTTTACACGCTTCTAACAATGAATTTTCATAATTATAACGATCATCATCAATTGATTTTTGATGTATTTCACCATATACACTTACTAGTGGTGATTTATATTCAACAGAGAACTCGGTACCGTCATCTTTTTTGCCAAATCCCCGGATAACAGTACAAAAGTTAGACATATCCGTTTCTTCATTAAAAGTCTTTAGGTTATGACCGTTCCGAAATTGAGAATCTGTCACTTTACCAATCTCATTTTTAAATGTGATTACTTTGTTTTTAGTATCAATAGAAAACTCTGCTTTGTATCTATCTAACCCTTTCTGCAGCAGCGATAGTTTTGAATCTCGTCCAAAGTTTTCAAATCGTTGTGGAGCGAATGCCCCATTATTAACATATGTCCATCCACTACCGGTAAATAAGAAATCGCAGAACTGTTTAAAATTAATGGTACCGTTCAGTAATTCGTATTTATGCTGATTAATGAAATCATCAAGAAACACATGCATAGCATTGATTCGTTTTCCGTAATGCCCTACCTTGGATATTCCAAGGACAATATACTCATCACCAGTCTCTGGAATTGTTATTTTAGATCGTTTATCTAGCAATTTATAAGAATGTGCAGCTTCTTTGGTATTTAGTTGATAAAAATTAAGAGAGTGTTCTCCATTAACTCTCCTTTTTCTTCTAACTTCCTTAAAATCGCAAAGCATCTCTGTTTGTCCGTTTATTCCTGTGACTAATAACATGAATTCACCTACAAATAATAAAATCTAAAGTCAAATTTGATTTCAAAATCGCCTGTCGCACCAGTTAATACAAAGTCATTCCATCCTGGTTTTAATGTAATCAATCTCCAATTTGTTTTTCCGAAAATACTACCTACTACATTTCGATATGCTCTGACACCATCTAGAGTAATTACATCGAGCCCCGTTGTAGTAATACCTGTGTAGTTCCAAAGGTCACCTGTAGTAACGTTTTTTATAGATAAATTATTAGACATACCTTTATAGGTGATTTTTACCAGCATTTCCTTTGGGTCTACCGTGACATCACCAGCGTTATAAATTCGGAACGAAGTAGTATTATGCGTGTACATTATGTCTTCCGCAATCAATCCTTGTCCAATCTGCCATAAATTCGAATCAAATGTCATTGGATCTAAAGTAGTTCCAATTGATTCTGCAAATGGTAGCTTTACTGTAACGAAATCAATTTCAAAGAACCCATATTTCCAATTCTGCTCGATGTTGTAGGAGGAGTTGCACTTTACAAGCCACCTCTTCCCCGGATTACGTTGGTCTATGATATAAAACGGCTGCCTACTATCAAATAGGCGAAATACTTCATCTCGAAGCAGTGCATAATCCCACATATCAACTGCTTTAAAATAAAAAGAACACTTTATAGTACGTTGACCATAAAATGTTCCTCTATCGATAGTTCCGTTTCTATTCTCCATAGTTTCAAAGTTATGAACAGGCGATGGTGACTGAGGATTAAAGTCTCTTGTCATGATGCCTAGTTCTTCTAATACATACTTTTTCCCACTTAATGTTTGCACTGTTGTTCCTAATGTGATTACTTCAGCCATGTCATCACCATCCTCCCTTTTGTCCCATAACGAATGATTGATTTACAATTCGCTTACCTTGATCTACGTCAATCTTATCTCCGATAGCTCTAGCTACCTCAGTGCTATCAATTACTATTACATTCTCAATGACAGCAGGAGTGGCATTTTGAACGTTATTTGGAGCTTTAGACTCGTTTGTTGAGTTGTTTAAAGTTTGCCCACCAAATCCTGAAGTAGAAGATACATTTGAAATACTAGAAGGTGTTTTATAACCTGCGGAAACCATCGGGATTGCAGGACCTGATACAGAACCCATTGAAACATCACCAAGTGATATTCCTTCTGATAATGAATCGAATGCATCTTTTACAGTTGTAGCCATGGTTTTAGCCGCCTGATAAACAGGATTTTCCATAGAACCAATACCTTTAACCAATCCTTGCCCTGTGTATATTCCCAAATCTCTCATAACTCGAGATGGAGAATGTATATCCAGAAATCCTTTCACACCATCCACTATACTGCCGCCAAGTTCCTTTGCTGCCGATACAGCTTCACCAACCATTGAACCAATACCGTTAATTAATCCTTGAACAATATTGATCCCTATTTCAAAGAGATCCACATCACCTAAAGACTCTAAAAGTTGACCACCTATTTCAACCCCAGAACTAAAGACTTCACCAAGTAAACTCAAAATGCCATCAATTAGAGCGCCTATTAGTTCTACACCAGCTTCGAGTATTTGTGGTAAATGGTCAATAATCGCTTTAATTAGCTCAACCATTAATCTAATTCCTGCCTCAACTAATTGCGGTAGGACCTGAATAATACCATCAATTAATTTAGTCAAAATTTGGACTCCCGCATCAATGATTTGCGGTAGATTTTGCACTATAACCTCAGTGAACTTCGTAATTATTTTAATAACCGCATCTACAATCTGAGGGAGCATTTGAATAATCCCGTCTACCAGTTTTATTAAAATTTGCATTCCTGATTCAATAATTTGCGGTAAATTTTGAATAACAACCTCAGTGAATTTAGTGATAATCTGCATCACAGCATCTATAATTTGAGGTAATACTTGCATAATTCCTTCAATTAACGAATTTAAAACTTGTATTCCTGCATCAATGATTAATGGTAAATTTTCAACTATTGCATTAAGTAATGTCGTCATTATTTGAATGGCAGCATCAATTAACTGAGGTAAAATTTGAATAATACCATTCACTAAAGCCATTAAAATCTGAATACCTGCATCTATCAACATAGGAATCATAGGGATTATTGTTTGAATGAACATTGTTATAACTTGTATTGCTGACTGTATAATCATTGGCAACATTTGTGTAATCCCTTGAACAAGTGCATTTATAATTTGCACTGCTGCTTCAATAATCACTGGTAAAGCTGTTACGATTGCAGTAACAAGTGTTTGTATTAAGGAAATACCAATTGTTATAATCTGTGGCAAAAGCGTAGTAAGGCCAGTTATAAACGTTGTGACAATTTGTAAAACAGCAGCTACAATCTGAGGTAGCGCTTGTGTGATCCCTTGCACTATTCCAGTGATTATTTTAATTCCTTGTTCTAGAAAAACTGGTAATTGATTTGTTACAAAGTTGGTTAATCCTAAAACTAGGTTGTTTAGAATTTCTCCAAACTTACTAACCATTTGAGCGCCACCAACACCAGTCGCTTCTGTCATTCTAGCGAACATAGTACCAATCCCAATAACTAAACCTGGTATTCCACCAATCAAAATAGCTAATATTGACGGGAATATCATTTTGAATACTTCAGTTAATCCAGAAAAGTCCCCATGAAATGCCTGTACAATAGCGTTTTTCATTGTGTTTAGTGCTTCTTTGATTTTGTTAACAAAATCATTAATCGCTTGTATTGTTTCGTTACTGAAACCAAGAGATTTCAATAATTTATTGCCAGCATCCGCATTATCACTAATTATTTGCCAAAAAGCTTTTATTGTATTTAACGTGTTATTAATAGCGTTCCTAAATGGTTCTATATTTTTATAAGCGTATGAAAACCCTACAGCCATACCTGCTAGAGCAGCTGCAACAGCCCAAGCAACTGGGGTAGCCATAGCTAAGACCATAACGACAGGTTTAATAACCACCCATAACGCAGCAAAGGCAGCTCTGTAACCCATTAATAATCCCATTCCTGCACCTAATGGCAGCAATAGGAGAGTTAAGGCTGGAACAAGCATCATTGTCCCTTGAATGAATTTCGCTAAAGCTGGATGTGCTTTGTTAAATTCTATAACCATTTTAGCCATCGCATTAACGAAGTTGAATATCGGAATCATTAAGGATGCAAAAGCATCACGCATTGGCTGTAGAGCTTCTGTTAACGACTCCATCATATTTTTGTACGCTTCTGCATATTTAGGATTCATTTCCATGTTCGCACTGTGCAATTTTCCGTAGAATAACACCGCACTTGCTCCCACGATTAAAAAAGCCTGTCCCATACCCATTACAGACTGATTTATAATTCGAATCTGATCGTTTAACTGCTTCATATTAGCATTAGGACCAAGAAATTCTAATGCTAATTGAGCAGCGCTACTTCTATTCGCTAATCGCTCCATTGCGTTAGTGGCCATTAATGCACCGCGCGAGAAGTTATACAATGGATTTCCCATACGTTGTAAGTTAGCTTGTAGTTTGCTCGAAGTAGTAGACATGTTGTTCATCATACCGATAGTTTGGAGTAAAGACGCTTGCGCTGCCACATCGTTAGCCATCATCGCATCATTAGCAGCTTTTTCAGCGGCCCCGATTGCATTGATCTGAGAAATTAAATCCTGAGCACTGCCGGAATACGTAGCCATTCCCATGGCAGCATCTAGATATGCTAATTTCGTCCGTTTTAATTCTTCAATATGAGGTCTCATAGCTTCCCGTTGCTCAGCTTTTAATTGCCTTAACCGTTGACTGTATTCACTATTCGCGTCACCCATATTTTCGATACTTCTTCGATACTCACGAGATGTACGGTTTGTTGTTCTAACAAAATCGTTCAACTGACTTTGCATAGCAGCCATTTCTCTTCGCATCTGATCTGTTTCAGCTCTAAATTGAACTACTAATTCTTCTTGTGTTGCCAAAATCTCACCTACCTTTCAATCAACCGAAGTTGAGATTTTGTAAGAATTGCATGTTTTCTTCCGCTTTCTTCGCAAGGTCCTCTATAGATTTTTTCTTTTTTTCATCAGTAACCATTTTCGTTCTGTCGAATAAATCCTTAGGTTTCATCGTTTTCTTTGGGTTACTGTGATAAACAGATCGCATCATAAGAGCAAATATGCTATAGGTTTGCAATTCATCCAGGTATTGTTCATTTCTCCCCGTCATCATGTTTTGAAATTCACGTGGAGAAAGGTTCATTACTTCACTTGGTAATAAACCTAAGTATCTGAATCCATCTTGCTGTACCTTATCTAGTTCTTCTCTAGTAAAATCGGTTGCTCTTCGTCTGTCCCGTACATCTCGTCCGCCATCTCTTTCAGTTCTGGATTCTTCGCTACTAATTGTTTCTTCATTCGTGCTTTTAACTTCTTCGTTGTCGCTTTGTAGAAAAAATTATCTGCTACTACTTCGTTAAGAACTTCATCAATGAACTCTTGTGAAATTTTCTCTGCTTCGAATTGTTTTACGATTTCAGCAACAACTTGCTCTCTAGTGATTCCTTCGCCTGTATGCATTAAGCCAAAGTAAATAGCATCTTCAAACATCTCTAAATCACCTTGCAAACAAGATCCAATAACTTCTTGCGCTCCGCCTTTATACTTCTTATTTAGCTCGGCAATTGTTTTGTAAGTAAGTTTTAATTCGTGTTCTTTTCCTTTAATTTCAAAACGCATATATATCAATCTCCTTTTAATTGGATGTTATTTTCAAATTTAAAAAGAGCGGTAAAAACCGCCCTTTATTCTCCTGCACCTTTAGGAATTTCAGTTAATGTTTCTGTACGTGTTGTGCCAGAAAGTTTTGTCTCTACTGAATAAGAAACGAATTCACCAGTAGAAGATGATCTCTCAAAAGAAGTCATCATGTAATTTCCGATTTCTGCTTCTTTAGTACGCTTATTAATCTCATAAATCTCAATGTACTCTTTGTTTCGAATAGCAGCTTTTGCAGCTGGGTAGAATGCATCACCCTCTGATAATGTACAAGAGAATGAACGAGTTTCAGATACTTTACCGTAGTCGTTAATGGTTCTATCTTTTGATTCCGCTTCAATTTCATCTGCTTCAATACTGTGAGAATCTTCGTTTTGGTCAAATGGACGAACTAGCTTTTTCTTTAATGGATCTGCTGGGTCTGTTATCATTGCAGCGATAATATACTCATCACCGCGATACATTTTATTTTTTACTGTAGGTGTTTCTGTAACTTCAGCCATATATTCACACTCCTTAATTTATATAAGTCTGTTGGTATTCAAAAATCATTGTTAATTGAGCAGAACCAACCTCAACTGGGGCGGTAGTCACTCTTCTAAAATAGACGGTATCAGTCGATTCACTTCCATCTTCATTACGAAGATTCACTGTGTAACCGCTGCGTCTAATTAAGTTTGCAATCTCATCAGATAGACTTATAGATTCCTCTGTCGTTGCATTAAAAAACCTCACTGTCATTGTGTACAGTAAGGTGAAATGGTCTTTTGTATTTTTCAAATCATTCGTTGATAAGTGCGGAAAGTACACTGACGGTATCCGTATTTCTTCTGGGACCTGCTCATGATAAGCAAATGTACCTGGTGGCAAGTTATCGAAGACAAAAGCCTTCATAGAACCGTGTATCTGTGCGTACATACTCTAACCTCCATGTACCCATTGTTGGAACTGGCGGTCGAATGCAGTTTGGAACATGCGCTCATAGATAGCAATAGCATTATCCCAATAAGGACGACCTTCTATGAATTTAGCAGTCAGCATCATTCCAGTAGGTGCATGCGGATCATATTCGAAACTATGACCTTCCCATCTTCCTGGGACGAATCGTCTTATTTGTTGGTGGCCGTCGTTAACAACCTTAGCGTAAGAAACTGAAGTTCCCACATCAAGCGTTAACCCACCATCAGAAGAGCGCCAAACGTTTTCTCCATCTCCCTTTGTGAATGAATTCAAAAGGAGCCGAGTATCGACAACGCCTAACGAAATAATTTGATTTTGAACCTCTTCTAGAAACTGAAATCCGCTAGCTTCAAGCCATAAGGCAACGTTCTGATCTAACCCATTTGCCATACGATTCAACTTAGCGCTGAACTCACGGAATCCCCTAGTCGTTATTTGGCTAGCCATGGCTCACTCTTCCTTTCTGCGGTGGCCTTTATATGTGTAACCTCACCAGTAAGTGGATGTACTACTGGAAAAGGATTGCGTATATAGTAAACGACATTGGTATTCTTCTTGATTACCTTGTCATTGTGTTTTATATCTGTACCAGGCATAAACAAAACGCGTGTATGCTGTTCGTTTAATTGGTTTGGTGCAGATTGTATTGCAGTAGGTCTAGCAACTGCTACATTCTCTGCAAAGTAGCAGTTTTGTTCTGCTATATCAGGAGTATCTTTGTAGGAATAAACCTCTTCTCCTGGTTGCCCAAACTTACCGGGCTTTGTTTCCTTATGCAAATGGTAAATATCACATTCATGGACCAACATGGATTCTAGAGACATTAGATGGCCCTCATTTTGAATGTGACTTTCTTCTTTCCTGCATTCACCATGAATTTCTTTAGTAAATACAACACAGAAGGTTTTGTGATACTAGAACTATCCTTTGTATAAGAATAGTCTCCACTACCAATACTTTCAGACTTAATACCCTTCATCGCAGTTGTATCGACGTTTGTATAAGTGTAATACTGTGCTAACTTCTTACACGCAAGCTTTACCTCTGCCGGGACTTCAGGATACTTCGTCTTATCAGTAAAATCTATGTTAGAGAGATTATAAATCTCTGTATCTGCTTCAAGTATGTCCTGCTCCAATAGAGGAACAGGACGTTTTTTAACTTCTGGTAATACAGTGTAATCAAGCAATTCTTGAGCAGTAATAAGTGCCATACTTATCACTCCTTTATTTAGTTGTTGTAATTGTAGATAACACAGTCGAGTTAGGAGCAGCTGCATCCGCAACAGTAGCTACACGATGTTTACCATCGTTAATGTGCTGATTGTATTTTGATTGCAAATCAGCCACTTGGTTTTTTAAGGAAGCGAAGTCATCTGCAACGCCTAAGAGAATAGCTGCTAAATCAGAACTAACATAAGAGCCACCTTGACCAATATCCTTTGGAACTTTAGCCATGCTTATTCTCCTTCTTTCTTATTTTTAGGTTGCTTGAATTCTTCTAGATCACCATAAGTTTCTAAAAGTTCATCGCGCTCTTTTGCAGTTACTTCTTGAGGTTCTCCCGCATAGAAAAAGCGCCCTCCACCAATATGAAGAACGCCCCTTTCATGCTTTAATTGTACTAATGCCATATTATGAACCCCCTATTCTTATAATTTAGTTCCTGTCATCCATGCTACTGCATCAACTTCACGAACGATTGCATCTAAGTAAGCAAATAGGATGTGGTATGTTGCATCTTTAGCAGCAGCAGTTGCGCCTTGAGCAGTACGGTTATAACGAACGTCACGAGTGAATACAGGTGTGAAGTTAGCCATTGGCGTAAGTGCTACGAAACCACTTTGCATTTCTGCTACGACTTCAACAGGATATCCAGCAAGACGTGTCACTTTACCATCAACAAGTACTGCATCACCAAATCCAGTAGTACGTGCTGAGATTAAAGCTACAAGTTTGTCATGAACCTTTTGGTTAAGGAACCAAGCAATATCAGAACGAGTTTTATATTTCTCTGGTAGCACTTGAATGTGGTTAACGAAATCCATAATCGTAGGATCGTTTGTAGTTAAATCAGTTTTATTAGTTGATGTTTTAGCTTTCTTAACAAATCCATCAGTGATTTTTAAGAATGGATCTGCTGAAGCTGTATCACCATTGAAGATTAAGTCTTGTAAATCAACACCGAACTGACTTTGAATCATCCCTACGATTACACTTTCTACATTCTGGCCACGAGAAGCCATTGCATAATAAACATCATCATTTTGCAACCATTCGTCCCACTTCACCTTTTTCACATTGTAAGGAATTTGGCGTGGTGTAATAGCATCTGTTCCTGTTGGTGTATCATTCTTTCCAGCTAAACGTAATTTGCGTTTCCCTACTGATAACGCATCTAAGTTTCCTGCTGGAGCTGATGTATAAACAGGCCCTAGTTTCGGTAGAGTTGAAGCATTATTAATTGTATCAACAAGGAACGCTTGCGCTGCACTCGCTGGTAATGGTACGTTCACATCTTTTAATACTAGTTCAGTAGAACCACCTGCAATAATTTGTCCGTTATTCATATATGTGTTTCCTCCTTAGTTTCCAAAGTATCCAGCGTAACCGCCAGCAGATTTTTGTACGTTTGTAGTTACATCAGTATCTTGTTGGTTGCTGATACCTTGGGATTTTTTAAGTTCATCAAGCTCTTTTAAAACAGGAGCCAAAGCCTTTTCTACCATTAATTCTTCTGCTGTTTTTTCTGGAGCGATGTTTAGATGTTTCTTGATTGTCTCCATTTCTTGTTGGATTGGTGCTACAACCTTTTCTAACGCTTTTTCTAATTGTTCTTGGTTCATATTATCTTCCTCACTTCCTGCGCCTTCCAGTGATGGTGTGACGCGTGTTTTTAGATTTGTTAATGACTCAATAGCAGAATCAATGTCTGCCATGTTTGGAGCACTGATTTTCTTACCTGCCTTTTCTACTTCTTCAGCAAGGGATAAAACAGGTTTGTTCTCCCATGCCTTCACAACTGCTTCTGTACCCTTCAACTCATTGATAATCTCGACGAATTCAAGTGCAGCTGCTTCAATACGATCTAAATCGATAGTATCAGCAGTAGGGGCATTCCAAAGAGATTGATAGAAAGTATCTTCTAAAGCAGAGAATGAAGCATTTACATCACGACGATGTTTATTCTGGTTAAATTTATCTCTAACCTCGCCTTTTTGAATGTTTTCTCCACCAAAAAAGCCCTTTACCAATTGGAAGAAGGACTTCATTTGTTTCTCTTCAGTTTTAGTTACTTCTTCCTCAATCACTTCTGTTTCGGCGACTCCCGCAAGGGAATATCCTGTCATCTTGCCGTCTTGAATGTCTTTCCATATCTCATCGGTGGCCTTTGTCACTAACACCCATGTACCTTTAGTGATCGTTTCACCGTTAATGTCCATATCAACAGGAGCTACATAGCTTTCTACAACTTCACCTGCTCCTGCGTTAAAATCATGTTGAGCATCGATGTTACGATACTTAGCAATGAAGTTATGAGCGGATTTTTCAATATCCTCAGCAGTCATGAAGTCGCCGTGCGCATCATGTGTACTTGAATCTTCCGCGCTACCAGGAGAGTATACAATCCCATAAACAAGCTTTTGGTCTTCATCTTCACCTTTGATGATTTTAACTTCTTTTTCGAATGTAGGCTCTTGCTCACTTTTTGTTAAGAAGAATTTCTTTTTATTAGCTGCTTTATCTACAATAGAAACAAAGCTTACATCAACGTTTTTCAGTTTCCTTGGCATTTATTCACCTCCTTTCAATAAAGTTCTGATTTATTTTGAGTAACTTTCATCACTTACTCAACTCCTTCAAAGTTTCTTCCCTAATCTTCTGCTTCTCTTCTTCAGAAATTCCTAATATGTTGTTATCTACAGCAGGAGACATGACACATTTGCAACGTACTCTTTCCTTAGCAGATAACGAACTATCACGAGGAAACATGCAACGTTCACCGGATCCAGGTAATTCAAATTCCTCTTCTACAGGAATTGTTGTACCACTATACTCAACATGATTATCACGAGGTTGGTTGTTCTTTGCTCCACTGTGACGCCACTTCTTACCTGTAACAGCAGGAGATTGTCTGTATGATTCAAATTGGGAAGCAGAGCATGCTGCGAGTACTTCTGTCTGTGCTGTAGTCCTCGCTCTTTTACGGTCGAATTCCGGAAGTTTCGCAAGTTCTCTCGCAATCTCCTTAATGCCTTTCCCTTTCTCCAATCCCTCGTTTAAAATACGCTCTACTGCTTTGTGAGAGTTAATTTTCATGATCTTACCTAATTCATCAGACCAACTATCAATCCACTTTGTAGTGCGTTTTGAGAAGATATTAAACTGGATATCCGGGTCAATTGCATCCATGAAAGCTTTCGTCATGTCCTTCATTGTGTAATCAAGAAACTTCCTTGCTGCTTTACTTAAGCTTTTCGCAAAGGTATCTGCTCCGAATAGGCTGCCAGTAACGAAATCGATGATATCCTTTATCTTGATACCCTTTTCTACTGCATCCTTTTTCGTATAGTTCTTAATCCCATCCACAAAGTACTTGCGCTGCTTCCTAAGTAATTTAGCAATTTCCTTCTCGAAATCTTCAATGTATCCTGGTAGCATATCCAACACTTCTAAATCAGCAGGTAATGAGGTAGTGAAATCTTCAGTATCAGCCTTTTCAATCCACTCATTTAATGAAGTTAGCAGCTTATCAATCTTCTGCATCTTGCATCGACTCCAGTAAGTCACGTAGGTCTTTCATTACATTGACTAAGTCCTCATTTGAATTAGCACCGGCAGACTTCTGTAACTGCTCACTCAAACCTTTATCCCAACCACTCACTTTACGTTGTTTTTCTAAAACTAAAGCAATTGGTTGATCTGCTTCTGGAATGTTATATTCAGTAAACTCTTTGTTAAGCATATTCCCAGCGATATTTCGAACATCTTGGAATGTTAATCCGCCCTTATCAGCAAGTACCTCAATGGTTTTAACCAAATCCTCAGTGTTACTGATCTCGGATTTACGTAGATTTACTCGAACATGTTTTAAATCATATGGGAGCAGCAAAACATTATTAATAATGAATTCTATACCATTACGTTCCGGCTCAAATACCTGCTCCTCTGTAATCTCACGTACAGACTCAGCAGTGGCTCTGTTAAAGTCACGGATATAACCTACATATACATCAGGCAAACGGAATGCTGATTGCACCTTTTGGCGTGATTTCTCATCGTATTCAAGGAATAGAGCATCGTTTTGAAGTGTTTCTGCTAAAGATTTAAGCTCAATATCGACTTGTGGTGGTGTATCTCCTACAAGTCCTTCTTCTGCACTTTCCACTTGTAACAATAGATATTTATGTTGATTGCCCTCACCCTCTACATTCGAAACGTATTCTGTAAGTTGAGCTTCACTGTCTTCAGAAAGAATACCGTTCTTTATCAAGATAGCCATTGGCATATGCTTTCCTTGCTTAAAATAACGTAGGTTTAACTCTTCTGCTTTTCTAGAACCTACCACATGTATACAGTGTGGTAGCCAACGAGGGGTTCCATAAGGACCATTACCTATTTTTACATGGTGAACTTCTGTGGCGTCTAAGTTAGGTCCCCAACTATTAGTAGAAAACTCTCCCGTATTTTTGTTAAGAAATCTAGGATCATTGAATTCCTTGAAATAAGTAACTTCTACTCCTACTTTTTGAACAAATCTGCGGAATCTCTTTTTCCTTTTAATTTCTTTTCCGTTAATGATGTATTTCACTTCTTGCAAATTCTCATCACGTTTAGTCAATCGCATATACTGCGGTAACATATTTACGATTTCACAAGGTTTTCCTTCGCCATTCCTAATGATTTCGATATATCCATTACCAGTAGATTCTCTGTCCTCAATTAACTGCTCCCAGACTTCTTTAAATGGCTTTTCTATTGACAATGTAGGAATAATTTCCTTATCAACAATTCCCCACTCTATTTTCATATCTGGTGTTTCTTCAACGTCTGGTTGCTTATACTGTAATTCGTGACCGAATCCAGCAATATTACGTTTATATGCATCAATACATTGAGGGACAATCGTGCTTTCTTCCTTACTTAATACCAGTAATGCAGAAATGTCATAAGGTGGTTCTATTATTCCATTAACATTGAATTGTTCATCTTCAACCTCTTTTTGCCGTGAGATAACTTGTCCGCTGGGCGCATTCGATTTAATTACACGTGCCGTTACTTTTCTACTCAAGCTGCTTCACCTCTTTTCCTTTTCTTCTTTTTACGTAATCCAAATATAATCGTGTTAATGAAGTATCTCGTCTCATCCATGTGATGGTCATTCTCTTTTAGAGGTTTATCTTCACCACGTTGAATCGCTTTTTTATCCCATATATAAGAAGCGAACTCCTTAAATGTTTCAACACAGCAATCATTAAAGAATGCTCTACCTGTATTAAGCGCTATACCGACGTTTCCGATTCCCTCTTTCACGTTGTTACGAGCCTTATATACTTTCCTCTTATTACGCATCAATACAGCAATAAATGAAGCAGCAGAGGGATCAATTACAGTTCCCTTAATTGGCAAATCACCAACGAATTCCTCATAGTCTTCATAGTATTCCTGATCTGTTTTCTGCTTCTCTGTATCACGGCCGCTATAATGGTACTCCTTGATTTTGTACCAAACGTCCTTGTCTCCTTCGATACATTTGCCCCATAGTCCATACGCCATAGCGTTCTGTGTACCGTAGTCACAGGACACATAATACTCGATGTAATTACGTTCAATAGAATCTACCTTGTGTACTTCTTCTTTGAACATATCGAACACGAGACCAGAAGCAGCTGCCCACAATCCTAAAATGTACCGTTTGAAGAAGACACCGCTATATAGTTTGTAATACCGTTTCTTTGTCTTCACAGAAAGGGACAAGTTATCGTCCATAGTAAAGCGGACATGCAATAAATTCTTTTCCTTGCGCTTATCCAGCCATTCTAATTTGAACCAATGATAAGGTCCTGCTGGGTTACAGTTAAACCATATTTTTGACCCTTCTACAGAACAACGACCTGTCGCCTGATCTACGAAACTACGAACCATCAGCGCTACTTCATCAAAGAAACAGCCGGCAAGAGTAATACCCTGAATCAAATCCTGAGAACTTTCATCCTTACCACCAAATATATAGAAGAAATTCGTTACTCCATCTTTAGTAATAGAAAGCATATTCTCGCTTCGATGGTCCTTAACCTTATAACCACGAGACTTCAGCATCTTCTTGAGTGGCGTTATAACGTTACGGCGGTGGGAACCAATTGTCTTACCACACATACCGAAGTTCTCGCCCTCGAATGATTCCATTGCCCACATAACGTAGGAAAGAGCCATTGATACTGTCTTACCTGCACGAATGGAACCATCACAAATAATCCCGTCATAATCTTTAACGGGACTGTTAGGCTTCCACCAAGTTAATACCTTACGTTGCTTCTTGGAGAATGGTTTAAATTTGAATGGAGCGGGTTTCTTTTTACGCTTCAGAATCGTCGTCATAATCATCCCACGCTTCCTCTACCTTACCTTCTAACGCTTCTTTGAAACCATCATCCTCGTATTCTTCACCATCTTCGCCCTTAATACGAGCTGTGTCGGCCTTAGTTTTTTCAATGTTAGCTTGCATCTGATCTAACTTCAATCGTCTCTCATCGTCTTTATTAGCCAATTTATCAAAGCGCTCAATCATAGCGGATAACGATGTCATCGCTCGTGAATAAGCAGTAAGCAAATTAGCTTGTTTATCCCATGCAAACTGAACCATATACGCTTCTCCAGCTTCAGACTCACTGATAACCTCTTTAGACATATCATCCTTATCTCGAACATGCATGATGCGTTGTGAGTTAAGGATATTGAAGTACTGCAACTGAATAGAATTAAACAACATATCTACTTCAGTATGATTTTGTATTTCATCAAGCAACTCCATTGCATGTGGATCATCATTAGGAATTATCTTTTTGAATAACCCATGAGTAGTTGCATTGTCATTTCCTTTCGGTGGACCATGACCAACAGCATGCTTATTACCATACTTAGGATTCTTATTACCCGGATTACCAACCGCATTCTTATTACCAATGGGTGCACCTGTTTTCTTGGTTTGGGTGCATCCTTTTTCATCGTTTGGGTGCACCCCTTTTCGATTCCAACCATGCCTTTTTCTCCAGGACTTAATTGTATTCACACTGACCTCGTATTTCTCAGCCAGTTCCTTATACTTCATACCTTGCATGTAATCTTCTTGAGCTAACTCGTGTTTTTGTTTCACGTCACATCACCCACCACCTTCTATATAATAGGAAGTAATTTGTCTAACTCCTCCTCATGGTAATCCCTTTATAAAATAAAAAAGCAGCTGTTAGGCTACCATTCTCCATACCTTATATTCCTGTTAATACGTTCTGAAGCAGATTTAAAATCATCATCCTGTCCGTACGGATCTACACCGTCAGAAATGGTCATACACTTTTTACATGCTCTGCCATCCCAACTGAATCCAGAACCGTATTCAGTATACAATCTAACAGACTCATCATTTCCGCATTCACATTTAATCCATGCAGAGTCGTAAGACACGTCATTTCTGCCTTGGTGCAATTGAGGTCGGACAATATCTGAATTACCACTGTATAAAGCATATAGAACTGTATTATCTTTAAATTTCACATGACAAACAGCAGCACTCATTCTCATCACTCCTCTTCATATAAAATAAAAAAGCAGCGGATTCGCTACTTTAAAGTAAATGATCTAACCTACTATTCACTTTTCTTTTCCCTGTAACACCGTATATTAAATCGTTAGCTTTTATTGTTCTTTTGTGTGATTTCGGTATTCGGTAATCACCTCGGTGTTCTTGGATATATTTTATTATTTCTAATTCAATGTTTAAACCACTAGATAGAATATGCGGGTTATATCCGTTATCTAAAAATGACACAATATCATAAAATAACGATTTATCTCCTATTATAGATACCACTTTATTTTTAAGAGCTTCTTTCTTTTTCACTTCTTCCCTTTTCCTTTTCTCTTCAGCTTCATTTTTAACAAAAGGAATATTATGATAGGTTCTACTTTTCTCTCTAATATAAGTAGTATATAAATCCGGAAATTCGTCTTGAACTTCTTTATTTAGCACTGTTTTGTATTCGATCATATAGGTTATTTCTAACAAAGAACGTTTCAAAAGGCTTTTTTCAAGAATGTATGCCACCTTATTAAACAAATAAGAATGTTCCTTTATGTTAGAATACCCCTTAAAATGAGCGTTAACTCTATGTTTTATACTTAAACCTTTTCCTACATAAACAATTTTATTGTCATGATCAGTTATTAAATATACACCACTGTCACTTTTGTGTATATCAATATTAAACTCATCTAAACTCATGAAATTTAATTCTCCCATACCTTTTCCCCTCCTACATAATCCCTTTTTCTTTTGCTCTTTCATAAAGAACAGTACGACTTACACCAGTAACTTCACATATCTTCTTTACTGTGTATCCATTGTCTTCACGATTAGTAAGCAGTTCTAAAGCATGCTCCATTTTAGGGTTTTTATCACCGTATTTCTTGGGTCTTCCTTTATATACGCCACGTTGTTTAGCGAGGTCTATTCCTTCTCTTTGGCGCATCTTGAGTAAGTCCCTTTCCAACTGGTTAACACCAGCCATTACAGTGAGCAGGAAAGTACTGTATGGATTATCACTCGTAGTATCAAGCCATGTATCTTTTATTGATTTAATCGAAGCACCTTTACTTTTAATCACTTCGATTAGCTCAAATAAATCTTTTGTACTACGGCTAATACGAGTTAAATCAGTAACAACAATCGTGTCACCTTCTTTTAAACTATCGAGCATCAATTGTAGTTCTTCTCTGTTTGTTGTTGCTCCACTTGTTTTCTCTTCATACACATGATCACATCCATAATCATTTAGCTGTTTCAATTGTCTAGCTAAATTTTGTTCTTGTGTAGAAACACGAGCATAACCAATTATCATAATATCTTCCCCTTTGTCCGTTAACGTGTTCGGAAATTAAATCTAAGTACATAATACCATTTATTTTCCGTACATGTAAACAGGACGTTAAGAAATACGATAAATTCGTTTACTCTTTTATGTCCGCGTAGGGTAGACCTAAACAGGACATTTAACTATTTCTATTTTATCTCATTGAGTTCGTTTGTTTTGTTAACCAAAAATATAAAAAGCAGCACACAGTGTGATAGGAAGTCCTAACAATAATCACCTTATCTGCAATTCAATTCATCGTTTTTTATAGCTTTTAACTGTTCCATTTCCTTCTTTACTGATTCCTCAATAGAATTAATCTCATACCACTGCTTCTCTGCTTTGTTCATCTCTCCTACCTTGTATGTAAAACAAATCAGAGCAAAGGTAAATAGTGTCCCTATTAAGTAACCTATAAGACATCCTAACCACAACATAATATAACTGCCCCCTCTGCGATTATTATGTAATTTCTATATAACAAAGAAAAAAGCACCCGTTATGGATGCTTTCATTGTATTAATTTAGACGACCGCTCTTTGAATGCTTTAAACATAATTGTTTCATCTCTTCTGTATATTCATGTTCTTTTAGTTTTCTCCACGGAATTGTTACACCACGTTTCATTTCAACTGCAGACCCATAATAAATATCATTGGAATCTATAGCTATTTTCACTTCCCAATTCCATATGGTGGGTTTGAAGTGAGCTCGAAACTCCGGTACTTCAGCGCTAATTCTCAAGTAGTAGTTTTCTAATCTTGAAGTGAACGAAATAACTTCTTTTTTATCCTCAAAACTCATGGCGCCATCCTCCTTTGTCATACAGCCTTATTCGACAAAAAAAGAAGAATACCCTACAAAACAAAAAGCCGCCACCTAAGTGACAGCTCCTAAAGGGGGAAGAGAGATAACAAATGGCAATAAGTATCTCTTAGATTAAGGCTGAGCACTCTCAACCTTCTCCAAGCCACCGCATCATGTAATTTTTTAGCTCTTATTAGCTACGCGCTTTACGTTCGGTGACTAGGAGAAGAATAAGAATCTTCTCGTTTATACTCCGTGGAGTCGGCTACTTAATGTCATTTTCACCATTTACGTTTGCACAATGTGATTATATCCAGACGCATATGTTTCTTCCTACGCCTTGTTTGAACCAACACATAAGACTGAGGGGAATGTTCAGCTGTATTGGCTCAAACAAAGAGCGGAAGCTCTCTGCTCGTTTAATCGTTTAAGAAGAACCTAGCTTACGTTACATTAATAAAAATCGTGAGTAATTACTAATGTAATAGATAAGACTTTACTTCTTTGTAACATGCAGTTCATTCAATCGAACGAACCATCATATCCCATCGGTAAAACGATCTAGTATTAACATAGAAATCAAGAATCCACATGACAGGTGTGGTTTTACTGCCTATGAGCCTACAAACGAAAGGCGGTACGCTTATACACTCAATGAGAAGTAAAACAGCATGACGAATGCGAGTTTATCCCACACCCGCCACACTGGAATATGTCTTGATTTGTTTTAATCATTTAAGGGAATCTTACCACCCTTACGGCGAGATTCTTACCGCCCATGCCCGCCCTTCCGCGGTATACGTTAAGGAGTACTAATCCTCTTCGTTATGCGGTTTTCAAAGAGCTTGTACATTAAGAATACCGTTGATTTCATTATCAAAATTCCCCCTATTTAGTCCCCTTTTTTATCGGGATTTTGTCGACGTTTTCAGATTACAATAACGCTTTAGTTTAGTTTTTCTATAAAATTAACCGCCGTTTTCTCTCTACTGTATTGACAAAGACAATCTATAAACTTACACTCTCTTCAAACAAGGAGGTAATTATATGGATGAAAGAGAAATGATGATGTTTTTACCAGATGGCAGATATGAATATTTACGTATTAAAGTTTATAAACAAAATGGTAAAACCAAATTAGATTACGCAAATGCTTATAAACGAATATTGACAGATAAGGAAAAACAGCAATATTTATTAAATGAAGAGCTTCATAAGCCTATTACTATCGCGTGAGGTTATTATCACTCACGCTTTTGTTGCAATTTATTTAATACTTCATCAATCACTTGTTTTATTTTCTTTTTACTTACTCCGTTGTTAACATCGTATTCAAAATTAAACCCACACTTACAAGTACGTTTGATTATATCGTCATCAACTTCTAATGTACCTTGACCATTACCAACAAATTGATTACCACAATTCGGACAGTCGTTAATAAGTGGTGATATTCTCAAAAAATCCATTGCGTTCATTTTTCATCTCTCCATTTCTTAATAAAATTCAAGTTTTTTAAATCATCCCTAAAGATGTAGCAATCAATCGAATTGCATTTTTCTTTTTATAATAGAAGTGATCTTTCTTCATCGATAATTCAGTGTAAATAAAGCTGTCTTTCGGCTTATCCGCATTTAAGTACTTCTTCTTGATAATCTCTGCCTCGTCATAATCTAAAACGTACTGTAAGGCCTTATCGATCTGTTTGAATTTGATATTACTAATATGTCTCGTGTCTCTAATCTCAGGGAACAAACTGATTCCTTCGTGTTTCAACTCCACTTCATTCTCAAAACGAGTTTTCAATGCGCGGTATTCCTTTAGAATTTTCACTACTTCTCTCTGAACCTGTTTTTCTGTCTCTCTATCGATTGCTGGTAATAAAGTTAATTGTTCCATGAAGGAATCCCCCTATTTCGAATTTGTCTTTTTAACATCACATAAGGTACGTGAAATTTTACTATCTCATTGTTGAATAAGGGAACGATGCTTAGTAAAGTAGCCCCCACCAATCTACTCTGCATGGTTCCGTTATCCATTAAGCTGAAACCCTTTTCTTTATAGCTGCTACCTTCTTATCCTCATCATGAATTCTCCAGCCATCATTAAAATGGTCTATTAGCTCCTGATACTTAAATACATCGAATATCGTAACGTACTGATTATCTCCAAACCCTGGTTCTTTTCGGAATAACGTGTATTCTCGTGTACCTCCGTATCTTCTAATGACACTCACCCCTTTATGATCTTGTCCATTCACCTAACTTCTTGTCCCATATCACGACGATTAACTCCTGTTTGTTTAAGTACTCCCATAACTTCTTACGTAACGGGAAACCCTCATTAACAGCCCTTTTGTGGCCTTTAACATCGCAGACCTCTACACGACCATCTGAGTACGTTACTTTAAAGTCTGGTGTAAACCTCATAGCAGCCTTTTTCGACTTCCCTGACTTCGTTATGCTGCTCTTAATCTCAAAAGAAGGGATTAATATATAGCTAGGGTGGCACTCTATACGAGTGACGTCACCCCTGCCTTTTAAATGCATGTAATACTCCGACTCAGTTTTAGAATCAAACTGTATACCATCAATCATGATTGGATTGCTCTTAATCTTCGGAGCTTTCTTTTTACGTGCTTTTGTTTTTCTCTTTTTAATCAATTGTCATTTCTTCCTAAC
Source organism: Bacillus cereus group sp. RP43 (assembly GCF_040459645.1). NCBI lineage: Bacteria > Bacillati > Bacillota > Bacilli > Caryophanales > Bacillaceae > Bacillus > Bacillus cereus group sp. RP43. The sequence continues at coordinate 28,225 of NZ_JARVHQ010000004.1, read as the reverse complement.
ATCTTATTTATCGTTTTAGCTAGTTTCTTAGCATTCTTTTCTGACAGCCATATCCAATTCTCAGTGTTTCCATTAACTACTTCCAATTTGATTTGCCCTGGTTTTTGTACTACTTCCATGTAGTCTTCTTTGACGTTGTCACACTTAAATACTGTTTTCATTCTCCTAACCTCACTTTCTATTCCATTTGTCCTTTGCACTCTTCAAGAAAATCAATAACTTCCTGAACATGCTCCCTTGTTGTCATACGTTCCATCACGTATCCTTCATCGTTATAAACATTAACCTTATTCCCCGTAAACTCCATTCCACACATTCCGTCTGCACCCAATAACTTTACGTTACCTTCCATTCTTTTAACCTCGCTTTCTATTCAAAGGATTATTTTGTTGAGATTTCTTCGTTTTCAATTACTCTATTAAATCGTTTCGCACATTCACCATTCTCAAGCGTTGTATGCCCAGCAAACACTTTTAAGTCTCTTGCCCATACTTTCCCTTGCTTATCTTTGTAGATTACAACTTCACTTAAATCCCACTCAGCTGTAGCAATCATTAATACTTGATAAATACCGCCTTTGTAATGTTTGTAGTAACTTCCCTCATTCACTTCCCTTTTCCCATGAGCACATTTCTCGCACTGAAACTTCCAATGACCTTCTTCCTCTGGAAAGTGGTTATTTGCTGGTTTACCACAAGCGCACCACATAAAACTTAAATCATCACGATACTGAATACTTCCGTCTTCTTTTTGATGTAAAACTAATTCACCTTTGATCATTTTCTTTCACTCCTTATATTCCGTTGCTACAACCTCAGCAACTCTTATTTCTTGTTTCACTAAATCCTCTAAGAAGTAAAACGCTTCATACTCCCCTTCATCTGCTTTTATACTCTCAAATTGTTCTTTTTGCTTTTCGTCTAACTCATATTCAAACGTTACTTTTACTTTCATTTCTTCTTCCTCCCCTGAATAAAACTCAATATTCCGTCAATACTGTAGACAACCCATTTCTTACCTGAGCAGTTAGCTTTTGCTAGCTGCTCTTTTATTGCTTGTCCACTTCAACCCATTCACCGTCATATAACATCCAACCGCCATGAACGTACAATTCTTTTTGTGAGTTCTCTTTGCTTCGCTTTTCACTTTCAATACGCTCTAAAATTCCTCTAAGTTCTTTCTGCGCGTTTATATAATCGCTTTCTAGTTTCATGATTTGTTTTTCATTATTTTCTACATATCGCATATACGCTTTGATTCTTTGCTCATCCCACTTAGTTTCTACTTTAATCGGCATTACCCAATGAACTACACCAATATCCTTTGTTAAATACTCTGCCTCTTGAAGTGCCTTAAAATAGTCCTCATTAGTTGTCATTACTTCGCCATCTAAATAAACTCCATATTTCATATCCATTCCCCTTTTCTACAAAATGAAATTTTTATATTAATCTTCTTCAAGTTCCGTAACAGTTATATAATTTCTAGCATTCTTCCGTTCCACTACTCGTCTCTTGTATGCTGGTGTCTTATAGAATTTAACAGTTTCAAGACGTACGCCCATATGTTGAGCGCATTGCAATATGGTCCCGACACATACGAATGATTCACCTTTATAAACGGCGTACTTCTTTACCTTCACTGTTCATTCTCCTTTTCTATTCAAATAACGCTTTTATTGCAATTTATTTAAAGCTTCCTCAACAGCCTTCTTAATTTTCGACTTACTAGTTCCGTTGTTAACATCGTATTCGAAATTAAACCCACACTTACAAGTACGTTTGATAATATCGTCATCAACTTCTAATGTACCTTGACCGTTACCAACAAATTGATTACCACAATTCGGACAGTCGTTAATAAGTGGTGATATTCTCAAAAAATCCATTGCGTTCATTTTTCAGCTCTCCATTTCTTAATAAAATTCAAATTTGGTATTACTTTGTCCCTGTAGATCCGAACCCTCCGACGCCTCTTTCACTATCCGATAACTCGTCTACCTCAACAAAATGAGCTGTTTCCACTGGCGCTATGACACCTTGAGCAATGCGATCTCCTTTTTTAACTTCATATGTCACGCTTGCATAAATTCCGTACTCTTCATTAATGCCTTGTGTTATCGAATTACCTAAATGGGATGTGTTTTGAACTATCACTCCAACTTCCCCTCTAAACCCACTATCAACAGTTCCTAGAATCGCTTTTAAATGTGTTTTACGTGAAATTCCGCTTCTAGGTCTCACTTGAAGTTCAAATCCTGGTAGTATTTCAAATGCCAATCCTGTAAGAATCACTTTCGTTTGCCCTGGTTTAATAATCATGTCCTCTGCTGCTACTAGATCAAAACCCGAATCTCCTGGCTTCGCATATCTTGGCAACTCCACATCTTTCAATCTCTTAATCTTCACTCGTAAATTCATTCCGTTACGCTCCTTTTAATGAACTTTCAATTTGTTTCTTACGTATAAGTAGATCATCTAAATTACCTTCTGTTTTCTTTTTCTCAAGCCCTAACATATTTAAATGTAGTTTCATGTTGCTGATATCACTTTGAACTTTTTCTAATTCCGATTCCAGCTGTATTTTGGTTTCTTTTTTCATGCAATCCCTCCTAAAGCCCTAATGCTTCCATGATCTTTCCGATGTTCTCATCAAAACCAATCAACGGTTTATAATCCGTCGAACCCTCTTCCGGGTTTATAAGAAAAGTAGGTAATGAATTAGATTTCAATTTTTTCGTAAGAAATTCCATATCACTTTCATTTTCATCCACATTTCTTTCAATTAACTCAAATTCAACTCCTGGCGGCGTATTATTAAGCATCGCCTTTGCTCTCATGCATTTTGAACATGTATTGCCTGTATACATAATGATCTTAGTTGCCATTCTCTTCAGTCTCCTTTGTTGCTGCTAATAGTTGAGTTACCTCATAAGTTCCATGCTCTGTATATTTCATTGTTCTTCCTCCTTGTATTTAGATAAGATAGTCATTAATGCAATTGCTGTTCCTTCATTTGAAATCCATTTCCCTCTGTAGAAGCCAGCAAGACCTAAGTCCTCGTCATCATAAGCCTTGTCAGCTTCCTTTCGGTTTTCTACCGCTGATAACTGTAATTGTTCTATATACTCTTCAATCGCTTTCCTCATGGCTAAAACGCCTCCTATTTAGTTAATCCTTTCAATGTCTTATAACAAGCTTTAGCTTGGAGAAGAACTCCGTATCTGTACCCATCTCCTCCGAGTTCTATCCAGTTTTCTCCATAGTCCGACTCCCGATACCATTTGAAAGTTTTATCTAATCGCCATCCATAAAGACTTTCACGAACATCGGAAATTTTTAAATTACCTATATTTTTGCTGTACTTGCATTTGTTAACTTTTTCTAATTGTTTAATTCGTGTGTGTCTCATTCTCCCCATCTCCTTTTATCAATTCGAATAACTCCTGCTCACTCATTTCATAAAGCTGACGTCCTGTTTTTTCCTCTTTGTAAATACCCTTATGTATCAAGACGTCGATGTAGATTTGTTTCCTGTCCATTTACCTATCTCATGCCCTTCACATATTCTTCCTTCAGATCACGAATCAACATAATTTCTTGCGGTCCCACTTCATGCCCTAGCGAATCCACCCTGTTTCCGTATACCTCACCAGACATTGTTACACGCGTTATAGCGATATGCTCACCTGTCTGTTTATGAGTCCAGAAACCTCTTAATTGTGCCCGTCCCTTTGTTGTCATGGCGCGTCCTCCTAGCTGATTTGCTGTACTTTCCTACGACTCACTACTGGCTTTGTGGCCGCTTCTAACGGTTCCATATTTCTTTCTACCCTTTTATAGAACGTTTTACGTGCAATACCGTTTCGCTCTGCCAATGTTACGTACTCAACATATTTCTCTTCTTTTGGTGTACTCGCTGCCTGATACGGTGTCATACCTTCTTTTATACGTCTGTAGAAAGTTGATTCACTTATCCCTGTTCTCTTAGCTAATTTTAGTAACTTTGTATGTTTCTCAAGCCCTTCATAGCTTGTCCCTACCGGATAGCTAATCGCGCGTTCCACCGTCCACCCTTGGCGTAACCTTTGGTTAAGTAATGATTTCCTTATCCCAATCGCCTCAGCTTGTTTAACCTCTTCATCAGTAGGAAATTGATAATTCATTTTTACTATTCTTGGTCTCCCGCTTTTTAACGGCGGAACAGTTGCTGCTTCTTCCGGCGTCCATTTACGTGATGATTTTTTTGTTAATCTCGCATGAAATGTAGGATAATTAATCCCATTTTGCTTCGCTAGTTCAATGTATTTCTGATATTTTCTTGAAAAGCTTCTATTTTTCAATGGTTTAGTTATCGCTTCTTCTAATGTCATCCCGTAATGAATCCGTTGATACACTGTGCTTTTTCTAATGCCGTTTTTCGCTGCAATTTCATAGTCTTCCTTTGTTGGTGCTGGAAAGTGATCCGCCATTTTTACCCCTCCTTAACCTTTACTGAGCAACGTTTCCCTCTGTTGATTGGCGTTGTTGCTGCCTTTTCTACATCCCAACCATGGATATTTACTCTCGACTTAAATGTCGAATGACAAATCCCATTCTGTTTCGCAATATCTATCCAATATCTTTTCTCGATTTTCGTTTCATTAACTGGTTTTGTAGCTGCATCTTCGCAATTCCAACCAAGAATTCTTATTCTGCTGTAAAAGGTATTAGCATTTATTCCATTTTTTTTAGCTCTTTTAATCCACTCCTCATATTTACCTTCATAGTTATGCCTAACTGTTCCAGGTGGAGCGGTTAACGCTTCTTCTAACTCCCATTTATCCGATCTATAAACACGATAGTATAGTGTTCTTGTGCTTATTCCGTTAGCTTTTGCTCTCGCTCGTTCCTCATCAGTTAACCAACGATCTAAAGCCATTCCCTTCCCCCCTCCTTAGCTAATCTCTTTTAATTCACCATTTTCATCGTAGCGATTCCCTTGCTTCCCTGGCGGCTTCGTCGCTGCTAAATGATACGACCAACCTCGTTTTAATCGGCTATAGAATGTGTATCGTTGGATGCCATTTTGTTCTGCTATGTGCATCCATTGTCCATGTTTTCTATCAAAGTCCATACTCTTTGTGCCAAGTGGTTGTGTTATTGCTCTTTCGATCTCCCAATCATAGCGGTATACTCGTTCCTGCAACCTTCTTCTATTAATACCGTTTGATTCGGCTGTTTTATAATGTTCGTCCAAAATAATGAAGTACATATCCACGCCCTCCTACTTACGTTTAGTTCCAATTGGTTTAGTTGCTGCATCCTCTAACTTCCAACCAAGACGTACTCTTGAATAAAACGAATTCAAACTAATTCCATTCTTCAATGCGATTTTGTGGAATCCCTTATACTTACCTAACCATCGAGAACCTATTGGCGTTGTTACAGCACGTTCTATTGACCATCCGTAGCATTTCACACGTTGATATACATTTTCTTTACTAATTCCGTTCTTTTCAGCGATTTCATAATGTTCATACATGATTACCTCATCATAAGCAGTTGCCATTTTCATTCCCCTTTCTTAATCCAATGCCATAATTTCCGCTAACGTCCTATCAGATATATAAGTATCTATAATTTGAATCCGTCCATATTTATCCTTAGCCATTCCTTCTGCTTCGCTCTCTGACTTCGCTTCAAACCACCTAAGCTTCCATTTATCATCTTTGTCATAAAACTCTACTGAGTACGTTATGACGCTTGTAGCACGCTGTAAAAACTTCTCTGACGTGCTCTTTGCTGAATAATCAAAACTCCCAACAACATCTTCCAGTGTTAATTGCTTCATGCTACTTCTCCAGCTTTCTCTAACTGTTGTAGGCGATACATTTCTTTCAATCTCTCAATAATTTCATCACGTCTTCTATCCAATTCTTCGCTACTGCGATTCCCTGCCGCGCAAATACATGGCCCGATTTGATACATACCCATTCCAATATCGTTTCTAATTACTCCCGTTCCTCCACATGCACACATCTTAATTCCCCCTTAGAATCCTAAATGTTCAATACGTTTATCTGACGTTTCCTTAAATACAATCGCTTCAGCTTTATTTAAAATCCGACTTCCAAGCTTCTTATCATATTTTTTAAATATGTCTCCACTTGATAGATTAGTTGTTGTAATAGTGACCTTCCCTTGTCTTCCGTTCGTTACTGCATATAAGACACGTTGAATGAAATTGCTTGCTTCGTCCATTCTGTTCATAGATCCGCTTTCTGCTCCTAAATCATCCAGTACCAGGAAGTCAACGCTTGTTAATAGCTCCACACAATATTCTTCCGTATACTTAGAATCTTTGTTATTAAAGGAATCCTTGATAAGTCTCATAAGTTGCTCAATCTCTACATACAAGCAGCTTTTCATTTTCGAATAGGTTAGTTCGTCATTATCCTTCTCGCCATCTGAAATTTCATAGAAATGGCTTCTTAATTCTCTTAGGATTGAATAAGCTAAATGACTCTTACCTGCACCCTGTACGCCTACAATAAATACGTTTTTAACCTCTTCTGCTTTTAGGCTCTCTATAATGCCCTCTACGAGCTTTTTGTTCGTTCTAGTCTCATTACATTCGGTTCTATAATTAGATAGCGTAGCTTCGAGTATTTCCTCGTTACTAATGACGCTGCGCTTTGTAAGCATGTTGAACTTCTTAGTTCTTTTGATTTTCTTGTAATGATTGTTCGCCTGTTCTTTTAATACTTTGTCGTTTTCTTCAACAACACATCGTGGGCAGACAACTTGTCCTTTAAATTCGATCATCTGAACAGGCTTAACAAATTTTTGGCCACCTATTTCGTAAGAATGGTTCATGCATTTATCAGAATGGAAGTTTACCTTTAAATCCAGGGATTTGGCTACCCTTTGCATTGCTGTTGCTGTCATGGTTTTTCGCTCCTTTTTCATTTAAGTAACCTTCGAATTTAGTACCGAATAGCGTTTCTGGTCGTAAGTACTGGTTCATATTCGAATCAGTAAGCCATTGTGCTGTTTTGATATCAATAACTTGTTTAAAATCTTCTATAGTAAAGCCGTCCTTAAACCTAGCCTTGATTAAGGTTCTTGTTTTGGCTGTTTTGTGTTTAAAGGATTTACCAGCTTTTTCATTAAGATAAGAAATAATATCCTCGTAAGGTATGCAGTCTTTTGACCGCTCTTTTTGGTCAGAAGGCATATTATCTTTTAATGTAGTAATCTCTGTTGTAGTCTCTGTAGTAATCTCTGTTAAAGAATTTACCCTTTCGGTAAGTTCCATTTCACCCAAAGGGGAATTTGGAATTTCCCCAAAGGTTAAAATCCATTTCACCCTTTCGGTAACTTCGGAAATGATTAACTTAATGTGATTTGTAGGAGCTCCGTTAAATTTGAACTTCTTCACTTCCACAAATCCTTTTTCGATGAGTATTTTGATAGCTCGATCGTACTGTTTAGGTGTAATTCGAATCTCGTCTTTCCAATCTTCACGGCTTTTAGCTAACCAAAATTCTCCGTCCTTTTTAACCCGCAACTTGCTTTTACCTTGTTCGTTAGGCATGTACCAATAAACGATTTGTCCTAATAAGATGCCTGCAATTAAATCTCCAGTGATATCTACATAAGCGAGTCGCACCATATAGCCGCTTCTTGCAAAAGTCTCTAGTTGAAATATGTTATTACTCATTTCTTTCACTCCCGTTCACATATAGCAAATCCTTGCGATACTTTCAGGACCCTATAACCTGGGTAGCGTTTTGGATTTATATATTTCAGTACGTTTTTCTTAACTTCGTCTGTTGAATTTGCCTCCTGCCACACCCATTGCGGCAGGAGTACCTTACTTTGTTTATTGATCATGCTATATCCATTTCCATGTTTTCAAAGTCGATTTCTTCTTGTGCTGGTTCTTCTTGCACTTTTTCCTGCTCTTTTAGACGCTTCTTATGTTCTAAACCTAAGAACTTAACAAGTCCTGTAAGTTGTTGGAGATTTAACTCTGCTGCTGGTACTTTGAAATGTTTAACTGCAATTTCATGCAAATCATCATTTGTCATGTTGTACTCGCTTAGTTTCGCCATTACTTCGCTTTGCTTTTTCTTTAACTCAGCTTCTGGATCAACCGTTTCACCATCTTCAACCTGAATCTGTTTTGGTTTATCCGGTGTGATATCTACACGTTTTTCAGGATCATAGGACGGAACGCTATCTATCGGACTAGATGAAACTGCTTCATCTTCGTTAATTTCAATGCCGTACTGCAATTTAGCCGCACGTTTCATTGCGTGTTTCTTGAACATATCGTTGAACCAGTTGTTCCACATATGCTTATTTGTGCCGTTCTTCATGTGAATTACTTCGTCTGTTTCCATCATGACCACAACATCTTTGAACCCTTCACGTTGGGCCACTGCATAGCAACCAATTACTTTTCCACGAGGGAATTTAACTTGGTGCTTCCTGATAATCCATTCACCTTCTTGAGAACGATCAGCTTCGAACTCATCATTTTCATGAACCGTTTGAACATCGATACCTTTATATCCGTTCTTTTGTCTTGCAAGGTGTAACACGCCTTCTACTGATACTTGAATGCTCATTTTCCCACCGTATACGATGCAATAAATGTGATTTAGGAAAGGATTAAGCTCTGAGTTAACGCAAGTTTGTACGAATAAAGCGAATTGCTCGTTGCTTGTTCCAGTTGCAATAGTACTTTTGATTGTGTCTAGCTCCATTTTCGTAAAGTTACCGATTACCTTTTCTGTATTTGGTGTTGCTGCTACTTGATTAGCCATTGTTTACTACCTCCTTGTTCTTCACCGTAACTTCTGTAATGTTTTTAGATGCAAGCAAGATTAATTCGTGTGTTTTGCTTTCGATTTCAATAAAATCTTGTTGTAACATTGTTCTGATACTAGATCTTAGATTTCGTTTGTCCGCCACTTCAATTTCTTTCGTGTAAGAAAGTTGCTCATTATCGGTGATAATATCTGTCCAAAGTGTTACAACGTATTTATGCATTAGTTACTTCCTCCTTTTGGATTCCTTCTGCTTTAATCGTGAACTCTGTATCTTCAACCTTTGCAATAATTAACTGTCCTGCTGGCTTTGTGAAATATAGGATGCTCTCAGCGTTATCAACGAACGTCGGAACAACTAATTGTGATTGTTTGCTTAATACTTCAATAAGTTCTAATCCTGCTTTAATCTTCTCTGCTGTTGAAAGTCTGCTGTATGGTTTACCATCCATTAAGATTTCAAATGTCGCTCTTTCTTCACCGTTTTTAAGAGTTTCATAGAGCTGTACATCAATGTTGGTAAATAAACTTTGAATCTTGCTTACCATCAGTTCAGAACGCTTTGTACGGAAGTCTTTAATTGCATCGATGATTGCGATTGATTCGTTCTTTTCTTTGCGGATCTTCGCTTGTGAGTCGGCTGCATCATCAATTTCTTTCTGTAATAGCTCTAATTGTTGTGATTGTCGAAGTAATCCGTTTAACTCGTAAATCTTTTCATCGATGTCTCTTGTTTGAGTTGGTTCTACTTCTGCAACAGACATTTCTTTTATAGATGCTTCTAGTTCTTTTAGCTTCTTAACCATGTTTGAACCAAGCTGTTTCGCTTCTTCAAAGCGGTTAATTTTGTTTTGTTTAACCTGTTCAACTGCTTCATCTTGCAAGGCTTGTCCGCATGTATGGCAAGTATCTTGTAATTCCTCATCACGTATACCAAGAACAACTTCTTTTTGTTTTAAAACTTGTTGCTTCACGCCTTCAATTTGGTATTGTACTTGGTTATATTGTTGCTGTTTTTTCTGTGAATCTTTGATTGTTTTATCAATTTCTGAACGTTTTGTTTGTAATTCGGATAGTTGCGATTCGATTTCTTCTTTATTAACCTCTGTACTTTCTGCTTTTTGCTTCTCGTACTGTTCTTTTAATGTAATAACGCGTTCGCTTGCACGCTCGTATGATTTCTCATGTGTTTTCTTACGCTCTATATGAACTTTCTGTAAGTCTTCTATTGAAAGTTTCTTTAAGTTTTCTTCTAATAACTCAACTTGTATTTTTGATAACTCTGCGAATACTTCTTTCTTTAATGGCTCGCCTACATATGATAGAAGTTGTTCACGCTGCGTCTGCCAGTGTTGTGAACTAAAGTATCCAGGATTGAATAATGATAGAAACGCTTGCTTATCAAACAACTCATCTACAAATGATTCGAATTCCTTTGCTTTCTTAGGAACTTCATTAATGAAGTACTTCGCTGTTTTCTTTTGAGCTTTACCAATTAAAATGTCTTTATCATCTACTTGGATAAGAAGTTCAACTTTCGTTTCTGCTTCTTCATTACCAATAGGTTTCGGTTCGTTTTTCGTTCCGTATGGATCAATACCGTATAAAACCCATGTAATTGCTTCACCTATAGATGATTTACCTGCTCCATTCGGGCCACTAATTGTTGTTACTTCACCGAATGTTACTTTAAGATTTTCGTGATTCTTGAAATTCACGATACTTAGTTTTTTAAAGTTGATTTTCATTATTTTTCCTCCTTGTTATGTGGAGAAACTCTTTGATATAATATAGGTACATGTTTTTCTGAGTTTCTCAAAACCGTCTTAGGCGTAAGGCGGTTTTTTATTTTGTTTTGATGCTTTCACGCATCGGAATATCCAGGAACCCGTTTTAGGTGGGGGATACCATTAGATTCCTGAATATTCCGACAAGCGAAGGCTTGTCCTATTTCGATTTATCATTTCCATACAATTCCTTGTATTCTCGTTTATCTTCTTCCATTTCTATACGGGATAACATCTCTTCATGTTCTTCACAACGACCATCTAAATAAACCGAACACTCTAAACCGCATCCTCCTGAAATTCCTATTTGATGACACTCTGAAGTTCCTACAGCTCCATACATCGCTTCTTCAAATCTAACTGCATTTTCGAATCTATCTTTTTCATTCAACTCTTATTTCCCCTCTCTATTTAGCTAGAGTTATATACTTGTATGTTTCCTCAACCTTATCTGCGCTGTTATGTACCTCTCTAGCTCTTAAATCCTTTATGATCCACAAGATTTTCTTTTGCTCGTATTCATCGCGCTGCTGTTTATCCATCACTGTTCATCCTTCATAATCCGTTTGTTTATGCGTTCCATCAGATATATGAATCCTGCAAATCCGATGACTGAAACTAGTACCATTAGATGTGATAATGTGCTTTCTTCCATCGTTTACATCGCTCCTTCCATCGGTCTTTCTGGCGGATACCATCCAGACACAAACTTCATAGCGTTCTGATAATATTTACGTGGAATCTTATCGTATTTAGCGACTCCGAAGTGTTTCTTCAGCGCTCCGTATACTGCTTGGTATGATGCGTTGTCGTATCCTTCTTCTTTAAGTTCAAATACACGACGTTTTACTTTTCGTTGTACAGCTTCTTTGTTTTGTTCAGTGAGCCAAACTTCATTATCGACAAGGAACTTCATTTTGTTCATGTCTTCTTCAACTTGTTGTTGGCGTTCCTTAACTCGTTTCAATTCAGTCATACTGTAGATGATTGAATCTTCAACTGTAGGTTGCTGCTGTTTTTGAATGTATTCTTTCATGCGTTTGAATTCTTCGATGAACTTTACTTTCATTTTCATTGCTTCGATTGTTGTGTAAGCCATCATTACCATTACAAATCCGTCTTCTGTTAAATCGTATTTCGATCTCCATTCTTTCTTAGCGTCGTAGTATCCAACCGGCGCAATGTTGCGTTGGTTAAATTCAACTTCACCAGCTTCATTAAGTTTTTCTACATGTTTTCTGATATCTCTTAAAACATCTGAATGGCGTTTACCTAAGACAACTGCCAGTGTCAAACTGTCAGTTATAACCTCTTTTTCCTTCATAAACACCAATTTACTTACTGGATGTTGAATAATTTTCATTTCATTCATTTGGTTTACTCCTTTCATCTTGTAAATCTAAGGTTTACTTTAATTGTTAAAAAAAAGGTCTTTCGGATTTTCCTCAAGAGCAATTGCAATTTTTTCTGCTAAGTCTATTTTCAAGGTTCTTTTTTCATTTTCAATGTACCAGTAGTGCATTTTAGTGATTCCGACTTTATCGGCAACGTCTTGGCAAGACATCCCTTTTTCTAGTCGTTTTTGTTTTAACTGCTTCAAGTTATTTCCTCCCTTCGTTGCCTGTGATTTCATTATAAGTAAACCTGAAGTTTATTACAAGTACTTTTTTTAAAAAAACTCAAATAAATTTTAACTTGTGGTAAACACTATGTTTACTTTATACTTTATGTATCATAAACACTTTAGTAAAAGGGGACGTTAATATTGATCGGGGAAAAAATTAAAGAACTCAGGAAAAATAGTAAGATAACACAAGAGCAACTGGGTAATGCTATTGGAGTATCTAAAATGGCTATTTCTTATTTTGAAAAGGGTAAAAAGTCACCTGGGCGAGAATCATTAGAAAAGATAGCTGACCATTTCAATGTAACTACTGATTACTTATTAGGAAGATCAGAAGATCCAGAGCTTAATGAGGAAGAAAATAAGACCGTTACTGAAGAAGGTAAAAATATAATGGCATTAATCGAAAGTCTTCCAGAGGATGAGAGAAAGAAAGCTTGGGAGCAATTAGAGATGTATGTGACTTATATGCAAAATAAAAAGAATGACTAAAAAAAGAAGACTACCATATGCGGCAGTCTTCTTTTTTATGTATTTGGTTTCTCTTTGTACGATTCATCAAGAACGATTTTTAAAATATCCTCCGCCTTTATATTCCCCTGTTTTAACCCTAACTTTGCTGCCATTCTCACTAATTGCTCTTTTGTCATCCCCAACATCCTCCGATATCTTTATAGTAGTTTGTGAATTTTTCACAATGATTACCTTTTTGTATATTTTCTTCAAAAATAGGATTCCCCCAAAAAGCACAAATGGCATTACCCCTTATTGAGGTAATGCCATTTAAATATATATTATTAAAATCAGCCAGCTCCGCCGCCGCCTGGATCAACCATCATTTTGTATTGAGTTGTTTCAGTAACACCCGATTGCTTTGGTTGTTCTTTAACAACATTAGAAGAGTTTAATACAAACACTCCAAGAACTGCTAATACCGATAAAATTGATAGTATTTTTTTCAATATGCTCTCACCTACCTATAAGACAATTATACCATTTTTTCAAAGGATACCCAAGTATAATTTAGGCAATTGCGCATAAAATATGTTGCCGATTTCTTCGAATTTCTTTAGCGACTTTTCTATCAATTTTCTATCCTCTTTAGCGATTCCCATGTAGCATAGTTGAAAAGCAGATAGCTTACCATTCTGTTTTTCTAATCCATTTAATATTTCAATAGCCTTCTCCTTATTACCTTTTTTGATTTCTAGAAAAGCTATTTCTGCAGGATCAGTAAGATACAAATCGTCTAAATCTTTACTGTGATATACTTTGAGGAAATTAAGTGTGTTCATAATGCATTTCTTTTTATTTTTCATCTTGTCATTAAAGGTATCCCCAAGAGCGTATAACGCTTGTTCCAGATGAACTTTAGCCTTATTATAATCTTCAAAAATATAAGATTCTCCGAGAACATATAACGCGCTCGCTTGTGGAATAGGATATTTACCAGGCTCCCCAAGGTAATCCATTAAGTAATGAGCGTATTCCCTTGCTTCTTTTATTTTACAAAGAGTAAGGCTGGTAGCATGTATACTCTCATTAATTTTAATAGTGAAACTTTGTGTTAAAAATTTTTCCTTTTGAGATATTTCGTTTTCAATCTTTTCCTTAACATCACAAGCATATCTGTATAGAAAACGATAATCACTTAAATCGTATACCCCATAACAATAAATAATATCTAGAAGCAAATTCATTTCAGTGCTTTTTATGGTTTTTCTCTTTTTTTCAACCTCTGTCAATAACGACTTTCCAACAAGACCCTCTTTACTTCTGCTGTATAAAATACGATAAACTTCAGCCCATTCTTTTGTAACTTCATTCTTTGATAACTCAGCTTTTTTAATTAATGTTTCCAGTAAGTCGAATTCACCTCTAGCATGGGCAAATTCCATACCTATTTTTAAATTTTTATTACCTTTTATTTTCTCGCAATACTCAAATAAACAAGTTCTTCTTAATTCCGGATTATGTTTGTACAGATGAATCAATGTGTCTGAAAAACATTGAAAGCTAAATTGTGTATTACCATTGAGATAGTAAGAAACCTTTTTTTCGTTAATTCCAAGACGTCCTGCTAGTTCCTTATTAGTAATACCAGCTGCAAATAAATCATCTTTCATTTTAATTAATAGTTTCTGCACTGTTTTGCTCCTCCTTGCCGGAACAAAAGACACGTTATACCCAATTTGTTACATTTAAGGAAAACGCGTCACTACATTCAAAAGATGTGTTATAATTTATGTAAGACTTGCAGTAAGTGTTTTCCCTAGACGGATTAGGGAAAGCGGTACTATGGTGTTCGCTGCACCTTAGTACGCGCTGTGAGTCTTTTTTACGTCCGTTTTTAGTTATTTTCATAATACCACAAATTTCCCAACATTCAGTCATGGAGTTATCTGATTTTTATTGAGAAAGTTTGATAAACGCTATATATCAACGTTTATCAGGTTTTACGGAATTAAATATGCAATTGTGCATTTAGAACTCATGTACATATATTACCATAAAAACGAACTTTTGTTCTTATTATTTTTATCGTGATTTAAAATAAATCATTATTATCTTAAAAAGTTACATAATTAATCGTTTCATCCGAATATATACCATTTGTTTCCCTTATTCGATTATAATTGTCAAAGATTGAAAAGGCGGTGGATAATCATTGCTTGGGGAACGATTAGTATACTTTCGGAAGAAAAACAAATTAACTCAAAATGACGTTGCTTACCATTTGAATGTAGTTCGGTCTACATATACAAACTGGGAAGCTGGACGTTCTGAACCTGATATCTCTATGCTAATAAAAATTAGCGATCTGTACAATATATCAATCGATAATTTAGTTGGCAGGACATATCGTATGCCACCACAATTTGAAGTGATTTTAGATCAGATATCCGATTTAGACACGGAACCACAAAAGAAGGCATTGAATCTTTTAGTAGAATACACTTACTTGATTAAAAAGTATTTCATGTAGACGTCACGCTCCTTATTTTGACGTACAAGCGTTTTAAATTAGATTGTAATCTGAAACTACTTAAATGAATCAGAAACAGAATACGTGGCATTGCAGTGCTTTGTATTCCGAATTTGGAATGTTGTATTTGATTTGATTGTAGAAGAAAACATTTCCAATATCTAGTGGTAAAATTTGACATAATTTGACCAATTTACCCAAAGAGAGCTTAGGCTCTCTTTTTTTATTTTCATTCGACAAAATGCGACAAAATAGTTGTAACTGAATTTGTTATGCTTGGATGGAAATCTTACATTTTAAAAGGGGACAAACAATGGCTAATCAAAAATATACTAAAATCGATGAGCGCTTTGGCATCATTGAATACCCGGTTACACTAGAAGAAATGGTTGAAATATCAAAAGAACTACCTAAAACAGAACGCAAATATTATCAATATGCTTTTGATGCTTTAAAGAAGGTTATGAAAACAAAAGAAGCTATCCACTACTTTGAGGTCGCTGATCCTAAACTAACAAAAACTGGTTTCATTGTTGTTGGAGAACACAATTTATACATGGTAATGATGAAAGGCGGCTTATTTGGTGGCGCTGAAGCTGAAGTAGTGAAGTATAAAGATATTAAAACGGTTGATTTCGATATAATACAGGGCCCATTTGGGATTTCTCTTATGAATACAGGGATTATTTATCTTGAAATGAAGAAAATGTTCGGAACAAAGAAACGTACAATCCGCAATATTCCTGACTACAATGTTGATGGAGTGTTAAAAGCGATTCGAAATAAATTGAAATAAGTAATACATACTGGAGGAATTCATCATGAAAAGAAAACTACTTACAGCATTAACGTGCAGCGCATTGCTTATGGGATTGGCTGCTTGTGGTTCAAACGAGAAAACTGCAACTGAATCTAAGCCTAAGCAAGAAGCTAAAAAGCCAGAACCGGTTACTACAACATCATTAATTAACGAATTCAAGAAGGCTGGCATAGAAGCTGAAAATGCTACGGATCTACCACAAAAAGAATTCGGTAACATGCGTAAAGATGGAAAGCGCATCCTGACACCAAAGTTAGGTGAGGATAAAGGCGGCCGTGTGTTTGAATTTAGTAAGAAAGAAGATTTAGAGAAAGCTAAGAAGTACTATGATGAGTTAGGAAACTCGGCACCGATGTTATTCTCGCATACATATGCAAAAGGGAATTTCCTTTTACAAATGAATGGCGATATGAAGGATGAAGAGTTTAATAAGTATAAAGAGGTTATGGATAAGGTAGTGAAGTAATATGACCGTTAAAGGAGAAAACATATGCAACACCTTACAAAAGATGAAGCTTATAAAGTCATAAACTTATTAATTCCATTTCTTAATATTCCAGAAAATGAACGTGAAATTGATGAATCACAGAAGCAATATTTTATATCTACTCAAGAACCAGAACTTTGGCGTAAACATCCAAGTTTACCTTTGGAAATTTCATCATGGGGGCGTGTCTACCGTCTTGCATTTATTGACGCAGCAAATTGTATTCGTGAAGGTAAAATGCTTAACCTATCAGACAATAAAAAGGGAAGCGTTGCTATAAATTTTAAACGTGACGGTAAACCCAATAAACGCCTGAACGTCCGTAAACTCATTGAAGAAACTTTTTAACATGGTAAAATAATATTTGGATGGGAGTCCAATACATATTATTAAAATTAAAGTGGTTCAAGTCGGAGGAAGGCACCTTAGGGTGTCTTTTCTTTATGCGATTTACAAAATACAACAATATCAGCTCTAACATTTTGTTATGATATTTTAAATAGTGCACTTATAAACAGAAAGGACTTATTAATATGGGATTTAGATTTCATAAGAGTAAAAAAATAGCTCCTGGTATTAGGTTAAACGCAAGTAAAAAGGGCATAGGAATTAGTATTGGTGTAAAAGGTGCTCGTGTTAGTTTCGGTCCATCTGGAACAAGAGTTACAACTTCTATTCCAGGAACAGGTATTTCTTATCAAAAACAGATCAGCAATAAATCAACTAATATAGAAGCGTTAGAGTATCAAAAACCAATATACACTCCTCAAACAGTGGAGGTAGATGCTATAACAATAAGAGACAGTCAAGCTACTATTAATACACGAAAAGTAGCAAAACCACTATCTATTATTATGTTAATCGCATTTATTACTTCCGTGGCATTCTTGCAAATTTTAACTGCAATAGCATTCGCGATAATCGGGTTTATAAGCTATCGATTAAGTTGGACACCTATTGGTATTATTTGTCCAACTTGTAATAGGCAACACCTTGCGTTTAAACAAAAAGAGATGCAATGTTCTTTTTGTAATAGCACTCTAATAATAAAAAGACACTCATAATGGTGTCTTTTCTTTTTTCTTATTTTTACTTAAAAGATATTCTATAGTTTTACAAACCACAATTAACGATCCCCCAAAAAAGATTAAAGGAAACATTAAATAAACAATTATCATAAAGCCTTCTATATGAAGTTTATCCAATCCGTAACTCATATAAGAAACAAAAATATCAGCAGCATAAACAAATAATAATAATAATAGCAAAGGACCACCCAAAAATAAAACAGCTAAATATACACCATATCGATGAACAACAGATTTGAAAGCATCCATTAATAATCCACTCCTTTTCATAAAATTTCACGTACTATATCTAATTGACAAAACCAAATTTCACAACAAAGTATATTCTAACTGCCTGTTCCCTTTTCCTCTAACCAAGTAAATAGTAATTCCCTTATTTATTCCTCTATCTTAGCCAGTAGTTCCCCCAGGTCTTTAACAATCTCGATTTTTTCATCTTTTCTTCGCAATTAAGCTTGACTGAAGGTTTTGAGGGTTTTTATCATGTGGGAACAATTATGGAACACGGCTGGAAGGCAGATTTATCCCCTACTTTGAACGATCACAAAGAAGTAATCAGTCAAAATAGATGGATAAGTGTCTTTGTTTTCGCCATGCGGTCACTTATAAGGTATCCGTATGTATAGACCCTGCTCACTCAGCGATCTTCACCGCATACATCCTTTTTCTATGGCTTGTCCTTGTATTATCGTCCCTACACGACAAACTGAATGTACTCCCTAGCACCGTAATGCTAACGATAACCACCCGAACCTTTTAGAGAATCGTCCCTGGGCAAGTTCTCGCCCACCCTCACCAAAAGAACAGGATTCCAATGAGGGGTGCTGTTTTTGTAGGCGTATACTCTGTACCCCCTGCACGACCAACAGCTAGCCACGCCGCAACACGTTCCCTCTATAATAGAAGCACGTAATTACGGCTTATCAGTTTTTATTAACGTGGTTTCAGGCAATTCCACGCGAACAAAAAACAAAAAAGGCATCTCCAATTCCTATATGACCTGTACATTACAAGACTTCTAGGTTTAGAGATGCCCGTTATATATCTTTTGACTACAAAATAATCAAAACTAGTATTTACTAGTTGATATTTATCCAAATCATAGATAAAATGGGTATATCAAAGAAGCCTCGTGAAAAGGCATAATTGTTTAAGATAGTGGTGGTACACTACTTAAACCGAAATTCTGTATGGGTACAGATTATATCTAGCCAAGTGATGGTACACTAGCTAGAGGAAAGTCATTCCCGCTAATGGTTGGCGCCAATAGCATATGGGAGTGGCTTTTTTGTTTTCTGTTCATATTCAATTGTTTTTCTCGATCTATTTATGTAGATTTGATTTATCAAAATATGTTTTGTTTTGTAGAATGACGCTTGTTGTTTATTACGTTACAACAAGTTTTTTTCTTTGTAAATGCCTATATAAGCGGGTTTATGTCATCTACTAAACTTAAACGCAGGATAAAAAGATACAAAGATAAAAAGATACATTTATCTTTAGATACAAAGATACATTTTCGGGAGTTGTGTATCTTTAGATACAAAGATAAAAAGATACAAAGATAAAAAGATACATTAATTAACGTTGATTTTATAAGGTTTTTATACTATTTAATGTACAAGTAATATCCTCTTAAATTATTAAACACAAAAAAAGATACATTTATCCTTTTACTTTTTGTACAAGCTCATGTTATTATCGGTTCAAGAATAAAAAGATAAAAAGATACATTTATCCTTTGTTACAATTATATTACAAATTTAAAAGGAGCGATTCCTGTGAAAAAAGGATACGTAATAATCAACGCCCAACAAAAAGGTGGAGTTGGAAAAACAACTGATTCGTGTATGGAATCTCTTGTGGCTTCTTTAATCTTTAATAAGAAAGTTTTATTTATTGATACTGACCTTCAAGGGAACGGTACAACATTCTTAGCAAAATCATTTAATATTACCGAAATGCAAAAAACATTAATGAAGTGTCTTGAGGATGGAGACTTATCAGAAGGTATTGTGCAGCTACATGCAAATCTAGATATGATTCCATGCGGATATGATATGAGGAAATATACTGACTTCTTAATCGAAAATTTCAATACGATTGAGGACAGAACTTTTTACCTTTCTAGATTGCTAGAAAAAATCAAATACAACTACGACTACATATTCATCGATATTCCACCTTCAACAGATTTAAAAGTGGATAATGCGATGGTAGCAAGTGACTATATTATTGTAGTTCAAGAAACACAGCAATTTTCATATGAAGGAAGTCAGCGCTTAATCTTTGAATACATTCAAACGTTAGTTGATGATTTTGGATCACTTGTGAAAATGCAAGTTGCTGGAGTGCTCCCAGTATTACTTCAACAAAAACGCGCTTTACACAAAGAAATCGTTAAAAGTACAATTGCTACTTTTGGTGAAGAAAACGTATTTAATACGATAATAAATAATCATGCTCGTTTAGAATGGTATCCACGAATCGGACTGCAATTTGAAGATCATCATGATAAGAGAATGCTAGCTTTATTCTGTGACATTTTCTGTGAATTAGAAGACAGAATCCACCTTTTCGAAACTGAGGGAGATATAGAATCTGGATATAGATATACTCCACAGTATTTAGTAGATAATAAACTGACGAAGTTAGGAAAGGGGATTGATATAAGTGGCTTTAATCAAAAGGGAAACACCGCAAGAACCGAAGATAGCACAATCTGCTAATACAGAAAGAAATGTTCCAAGCACTAATAATAACACTCAAAAAAAGAAAGCTTTAACGTCTCAAGATAGAAAAAATATAAAAGTAACACCTGAATCATTTAGTAAAATCAAAACAATTTGTACAATGAAGAGCTTGAAAAATTACGAATTTATTGATGAAATTTTAGAGTTTTACATTGCAAACAATTTGACAGAACGTGAGCAACGTATACTAAAAAACATAACGTCTAATATACAGTAGCTATGAGGAAATCCCGTCCTTATAGCTTTTCTTTATGTATCTTTGTATCTTTTTATCCTTTTATCTTTGTATCTTAAGATAAATGTATCTTTTTATCCTAAGCAGGAAAAACTTATACTCCCGCTTTTCCCTCTTGGTACAACCCCTCACCAAAACTTCCACCACGGCTTTTTCTTCTCTTTTGCAGCGGCAACCTCTTCACGGTATTCCTGCATTAATCTCTTCGTTTCCTGCATCTCACGGAGTGTCTTCATCAACGTCTCATCTCGTGCTTCCAATCGTTTTTCTACTCGTTCATTATGTTGATCTATACTCACTTTGATTTCCTCGTTGTTTTGCTTAGCCCGCTCGCTTAATCGCTTCTCCATCGCTAACATACTTTGATTCATTTCTTGCGCCATAACGCTGTACTGTTGTTGGAGTTGCTGTTGAATATGGAATGGGATTAGATCGGTGTCTTGGGATTCCTCTGTCTCCGCATTTGGATTGGCGATTTCTAAGCGCTGCGCAATCATCTTCGCTGCCTTCTCTAGCGTCATACCGTCATGCTTGCTGAGTTCAATCAGTTTTTCAATCACCATAACGTCATGCTCCGTGTATTGGCGTCTGCCACGGTTATCCTTCTTCACAACGTAGTTTTCGCGCTGCAATACTTCCATGTACTTTCTAAGGGTGCTATCACTTATCTCTAGTCGTTTGTATACTTCACTAGCAGAATAAACAATTTCGTCCGTCATAGCGTCACAACACCTCCTAGTGACAGTATTCCATGATGTTTAATAAATTCCTGCAAATAAAAAAGCCCCAATTAGGGCTTGTTATTCTATAATGCGCCTTCTGTTCATAACATATATATTGCCTGTTATCCTTGTAACTCTTCCCAGCTTCGACCGTACAATTGGGTGTGCCGTTTAGTTAGGGAAGAGTTACTATATTTTTGTTCAACTGGAGGTTTCATTTTACAAATAAATGCATGTTGCAAATCACCACCGGCTCTAACAGAAATAATTGCATGGAATCGTGGTAATCTCGCTGCATCATCGATTGAAATAGTTGGCTCTAGTCGATGTTGGGACAACTCAAATGTTTTAATATGATCATTCGAGAAAAGGATTTGTTGCACTCCACCGCCTTGCAAATTCTCTTGTAGGGAAGTCGGTAACTTATTCCAATGATGGAATGCATATAAAGCTCCAAAGCGCTCCTTGCGTCCCTCTGTACCGATACGCCCCATTAGTTTAGTTAATCCTTCAGTTGCGTACTGCTCCGGCTCGTTAAATACCATGAAGCAGCCATTCTTCTGTTCTTCTTTGCTCATAAGCATTCGTGTCATAAATGTTTTTAATGTAATCCAATGCACTAACGTTTTAGATGCTAATTCTCCTAATTTGCGGTTCGGAATGCGAATAATAACAACTTTCCCCTCCTGCATCCACTTTGCAAAATCCACCTCTTGCTTTGGATTCTGCGAAAAGATGTCAAATAAGGTATCGTTACCAAAGAAATCATCTAAACGATTCAATACTGCATCTGCTTTGCTTCCTAACTCTTCATTAGTTCCCCATGAAAGCAACTCTTCTGCTAATCTTTTATTTCCTTCCTGGAGCAGCTGTTCAATTACGCTTATACGAAATCCTTCGTCCTCTATAATTCTCTTGATATTAAATAAAGATCCCCCTGCTGCCTTTGCTGCTGCTTTTAGGTATCGTTTAGAACGAGCCATTTTCTCCATATCACCAAAGAAATCCGTCACTTCATCCGCAAAACGACTCGCACCTTTACGTCCTAGCTTTGTAATAACTTCAGTCAAATCCATCGGAACAATATAGTTTTCATCGCTCAAATCAATATCAATTATTTTATCCGGAGGAAGCGCATCCCTTATGCCGTCTGCCATGCCGCGCTCTCCTTCTTCAACAATGACCTCCGGGATAATTGCGCTAATACCATGATTTAGACAGCCATCTACCACCCAGTTTTTAATGGCAGTATCTTTCCCATTTCCCTGTCCTCCAATGAATGTGTACCCTCTATACAATTCATCCGGATTGTTTACAGGAAAATAGATTGGTATTCTCTTATCTTTCAATTCACTCTCACCCAAATGAATCCCATTCGAATCACATAACACACTCGGAATATCTGTTTCCGTTCTCTTTTTTACGCTTAACGCTTCCTCATACCGCCTTTGCAATTCAGCTGTAGGCATTTGCATTGCTAACTTAGCCATTTCATCAGTTGAGATTAAATTCACGTTACCATTCATTTTCGTGCGTTTGGATAGGTGTAATGTATTTAACTCTTGGAGAACTTCTTTTTTCCTGCTCTTTATGTTAATTTTAACGCCATGTAATTCGTTATTATCAGCGATTTCACTGAATGAGAGGGATAAGGTTTCACTAATCGTTTCACGGGTTAGGCGGTCTTGTGAGTGTGCTGCAATACGTATGTGACTTTTGAAGACAGGGTTATTTAACTTTTCACGACTAGCGGTACTAACATGACGTGAGTTTATTTCGTCTTCCAAACTAAACGGTTTATCAATCACTTTACCTTTCTCATACGACTTATTGCTTTTAAAAAATGTATTGGCCAACGCATTAAACAAATCCGTGATTAAGAAATTCACTTCATTCACGAAACCGCCAAGCGCCTGTTTTGAAGCCCCTAGTACCATCTTGGAGTTTATTGTGGCTCTTTGAGGTACTTTTCCTTTAGAAAGCTTTTCATAAGCCCAAGATGCATTCTTTATCCACTTCTGACGATTCTCTGCTTCATTGCATACGCTCAATCTTGCAAAATCACCATCAAATTGCAATTCGTCTATTGTGTTCATGACTGCTGCGATAGGTGTCTTTTGCTCGTTTGCATTTGTGTTCAAGCTAAATATATCGTGTTTTAGATACTTTAACTCCTGGATAATCGTATTTTCTTCCGGGACTTGTATTTGCTCAAGAGAAGCTTCTTTAATTGTGACACTCATCTTATTTTCTAATTTTCGTTTTAACTTAATTGCTTGGTACTCTGATGTAGAAACATAAAACTCAATTTTCTTCTGGCCGTTCTCTTGTTTAAATATTACATCAAACCAAAACAAATCCTTTTCACGATACATAAAGCGCAGTCCATCACGTTCTAAGCGTGTACCTGGTGACTCATACATTTCATACATCTTATAAATAGCTTTCCATAACCGGCGCGTGTTATTTGTAACATTACTGTGAGGAATAATACGATACACGACCATTTTGTTTTGCTCTGTTTGAAAGAAATCGGACCATGATATTGTTTCCGTTCGCTTCCACCACTTCTTTTTCTTCTTAGGTATTACGGCCGGCACACCACCAAGATAAAGCGCAGGATAGTAAAACTTCTGCTCCTGATCCGGTAAATTTTCTTCTTTCTTCTCATCCACTTCACACACCTCCAAGGATAGTAAGAGCAAGAATTAACAGTGCTGTGTACCAACTTATCGTTTTCATCATACTTCCTTTACCTAACATGGATGAAATAATGATGAATGCTCCTGCTGCAATTGTCGTGTACCCCATGATGTCGGGAAGACTCACAATAAACCAATCCCATAGTGATGCGCCGCATTCTTTAATGAAATAACCGATTGGCTTTAAAATGAACTCAACTTCCGTATGAACAATGCTATCGCTAAAACTGTTTAAAGCATCCATAAATGAGCCTTCTTTTGCTTTTTCGCCAATATAACCACCTGCATTAGCTAAAATCATTTGACCGCCTTCTAAGATGAATTTCATGGTGTTATCCCCCTTATATTCCATGTAGAAAATCTCTGATATCAACAGCATGACGAGCGAGTATATATCCACATGACACACCTATTAGAATTTCTAACGCCTTCGTACGATGACCTAAAGCCCAACTAGCACCACTGAATATGATTACAAGTACTACTCCTGCATCGAACGCATTCATGATTGCTCCATGAACATTTCCGAAGGTGCTATTAACACCAGCCGCAAGTGCTGCTTTAGGTAGGATCATGATAAGTGAACCGGTAGTACCGGTAATAACCTTTTTTACAGCGGTAATATCGCTTTTCTTCTTGTTTTTGTAGCTTCCATCCATAAAATCACGAAACGGAATCACTTGTGTTTTCGCCATGATGTACACCTCTCACATGTTATTTTTTTAACTGGACATACTAACGGATAAATCCTTAAAAACGGAGGGGTTACGAATGCATGTAGCTATCGGTGTAGTAATAGGAGCAATCATTGGATCACTTGTTAATATCTTTGTGGGCTAGTGGGCATAAATGGCAGTGGACTCGGTGAGGTCTGCTGCTTCTTTGTTTGTGATTTAAGTTGTTGAATGCGTTCGGATGCAGTTGGTTGCGGTTTTGGTTTTGAAGATGGAGCAGGTGTTATTACTTTTTCTGTTTTAATTTCAAATCCTTCCACTTTTGGCTGTTCAGATTGCTTTGTATGCTCTTTTTCTACTATTTCGAGACTCATAGCTTCCCAAATTAATTTCTTCACGTATCCGCTAAAATTACGGCGTTTAACGTGTTTTAACATTAATCTGTCTTTCTCGTTCTTCTCATTAAAAGCCACCGGTTTGCTGAATTTAGCCATCTGCAACACTCCCTTTTGGTAGTAGCGGTAATATCGCTTTATTAAAAGGTATTTCATGCTGCTTGAACAATATTCAATCTTTTTTGAAGTTTAGAAAGTTTGATTTTTGGACAGGATGGTTACAAAAAAATAAAAGGAGCGCTCTCCAATGTTCGGTTTGGGTAAACGACGATCTAAATTCGGAAAATTCTTGGATAAGAACGGGATTTCACAACAAGATTTAGTAAGAGAAAGTGGTGTGAATAGAGGGACAGTCAGCAGAATATGCCAAGGAGATGCTTTTTCTCCTTCTATGAAGAACGGTCAAAAAATTATTAGATCCTTGAAAAAACTAACAGGTAAAAATATCGACTTTGATGACTTCTGGACAATGTAAAACGATAATACCGATATTACCAAAATAGGCATAAAAAATAGCCCTACTTTTGCAGTGGACTTGTTTGTTAGCTATAAGCGCGCTGTACGCTATTAGCTATATGCCAGGGATATACTTTTGTTGCATGTACATAAAATAACTATTTAAAATGTATCTAACTTTATGTAGTTACCTTTTAAATTTTGCATAAAATAACCCTTTATAAAAGAACGTTTGTTCGTGTATAATAAACATAAATTACACGAATCGGGGGATCATCATGGAACATCAGAACTGGGGAACACCGAAATTACGCGGGAGAGGTATGGTTAAATGGCAGCCTTTCGCCAGTATGCCAGAGCAGTATGAAGGAATTCGCGGAATACTTGAGGATTTGAATAAAGTACCTAAACCAATTGTAACGGAAGATATGAAAGAACAGCTGCAAATTGGACTTATACAATCACTGCAAAATAAAGAAGAAATATTAATTTCATACTATCGTGATGGAATGGTACATGAGATGTACATAAATGTATTGCACATTGAACCAATGCTGAAAATCGTGTATTGTACAGACGCATTTGGATTGAATACAGAATTCAAATTCGATGAATTAATTAATATACACTAAAAAAAGCCGCCCAACAGGACGGCTCTTATTCTATACTCTAGTACACCACCAGCCGTTATCTTTCATCCATTTTTCGAATTCAGAAAGCTGTGGCTCATATAATCCTCCAGTAATGTAGTAAAACTCGCCATTATTAACGAATGGCTCAACCCACCATTTGCGAGCTAATGCATATTCGAGGATTTCCTTAGCTGCTTCTTGGTCGCTGAAACCTCCTGTTTTAACGCGAACTCCGTTATCGACACTCACGTTACTTACACCACCATTATATGCACTTTGTACTCTTTCAATAAAATTATTCCAGCGTCCTTCGGCTAACATACGATGAGGACAGTATTTTCCATTCCAGGATTGGTGCGTGCGAACCTTGCTGATTGGAATGTTATATTGTTTCATTAATTGAGCTACAACGATAGCTGCATTGTTTTCAGCTTTATAATATCTATCCCCACCACTTAGGGAATAACATATTTCTACACTAATGGATTTGCGATTACCATTTCCGTTACCATCACCACAAGCCCATGCATTGCGTTCTAAAGGAAGACCTTGTACAGCTTCTTTATCATCTATCGCAACATGGAACGAAACTTCATTATTATTTCGTATCATATAAGCCACTTCATTTTCTGCTGTAGCATCATTATAAGTATTGTGAACTGTGATGAATTCTGGATTCATTGTATAAGGACACTTTGTACCGTATTTGCTTGGATCAACTAAGTTTTTTCTAATCTCCATTACTCAACATCCCCTTTTTGATTATCGTCATGATCTGACCAAATTCCTAGAGCGATACCCACGGATAATAAATAAGGTGCCAATTCATCTAAGAAGCTTTTAGCCTCTGGAACTCCGAATTTCGTAAACAAAAATCCAAGCAAAGAAAAAACCGCAACCCAGGTACGCCAGTTGCGGAATCGTTTTTTGATATTTTCTTTATTCATTCTTTTCCCTACTTTCCTGCGAATTTAAAAAGAGCCATTATCCCGCCTGTGATAATAGCCCCTACTACTGTAGTACCAATCCAAAACACCAATTTATCTAATCGATCTACACGCATATGTGCGCTTTTTGCTGATTGCTGGGCTTCAATGGCAACTTCTTTTACATTTCCTAAAGTATCGAGTTTGGTTTCTACCCTTGTTAGCCCAACAAGTAGTTCTTTCATATCATCATGTTTTAATTCAGCCATTTTTTCACTCCTTTTCTAAAAATAAAAAAGCATGCTATAAGCACGCTTTGTTTTGTTGTAAAAGCCGTATTTTATTGAGTTCTCTTTTGATATCTTACTAACTTAATATAAACCCTTTAAAGTCTACATTAGTTGATTCACCAGTAAATACTTCTAATTTATATAAACCTAAATCTAAATCGCCTATTACCACTTCCGGAGTAGATAAAACTGTAGTTACTCCATTTACTTTTACGTATGTGGATGACGAATCATTACGGTAAGCCTTTAATGTTAACTTTTTCTTCGTGTTATTAAATACCCACACAGTCATAATCTTCATATCAGCAGAATCAGATTTTGTATAATTAACATATACCTTGAAGTTATCAGATGGTGATGTAGGGAAAGTTAACCAATCTTCAGGGACGCTGTCCTTAACCCTCTGACTGGAATAATCAATTTTTGTATAACTATCAGCATAGATTACTCTTGGTGACAGTTGTGAGAATAAGACATCCGCTTCGTATCTGTGACCAACATTACCAAAATGTAATCTATCTGAGATAATTGTTTTTGTAGGGACTGATGAATAGATTAAAAACATTTCAGTGAATTTGTTTAAATCGATTATCTCGAGTTTATATTCCTTCGCGAGTTCTCGTTTCACTTCATTTGCTATAGAGTTAATATGCTCGCTTGTTCTTAATGGATAAGTCCCTACATAATTAGTTTGTACTCCTGGTTCAACTGTTGCTTGAGTTGTAATAAGGAATGGTTGAATGTTTTTAGAATAACACCAGTCAATGATACCAATGATATTATTTCTAAAACCAACACGATAATCTTTTTCGTTTTGATAGCTCAGTCTA
>NZ_JARVHQ010000003.1 GCF_040459645.1 Bacillus cereus group sp. RP43 | reverse complement strand
AAGAAAGACAACTTAAATATGTTCATGAGGATAGTATTGATACAGTAAAAAAAATAAAACATTATTATTCAGAGTCAAAGAAAAAGCACGAAATTGTAGTGCTTTTAGATATGGATCCCACTGTTATTCGTAATGTTTATGCTGAAGAGATTGATGACGATGATGAGCAAAAAGAAACATCGCTAGTTAAAGCACAACAGGTAAATACAGACTTGATTGAGGCTTTGACAGAAAAAATCACTGAGGAAGTTACAGCTAAAGTGACCGCCGAATTAACAAAGCAAAATATGGAATTCTTCGCTGCTGTAGCTAAACAAAGTCAGGACAATTTCGATAGAATTAATAAACGTCTAGAGGAACGTGACGAAAAACTAATGAGCACTATACGATTAATTCAAGAACAAAAAAGTGCAAATGCTCAGAAACAAGAAAATACTGAACAAAAAGGCGGATTTTTCTCTAAGTTTTTCGGGAAAAAATAAAAGAGACTATCATTTTGATAGTCTCTTTTATTTTCTAAATCCTTAGGACACTTAGTATCTTTACTGAGACTAAATTCATTAATAAATAACATGATTAATTCAAAGTTATTATGTTAATTCTGTATATATTTATGTAAAATCATAATATATAGAATTAAAATATATTTACAGGAGTTGATACATATGTGGAAAAAGATTAATAATTATAAATATCACCTAAAAGATTTATAATTCATGATTTGGCTATTTCCCGCTATTGGCTTGTTATATGCTTATGAATTCTTCTCTGGTATAATGTTCGACCAGGAGTTTCGTTGGCTCAAATTATTATGCACGATCATAATGATTCTAGCATTTATGGATATTAGAAAGAAACTTAGAAACAAAGACTATAGAACAACGTGATGCAAATGGAATCCTTATGGGTTCCTTTTTCTTTACAAAATAAAAAAGTAACAAATTCGCTACTTTTATTTCTTCCAATCTTTGAAATTGGCATACTTCATATATTCTTTTTTAACTACTTCTTTATACCATTTATTCTTACTTTCAGGTCTAGAAGGTTTTTTGTTATATTCATTAATATCTCCGTCTACATTAAGCCATTGTGGATTTTCATAAGCATATTTGTAGATGAATTGTCTAGCTTCTTTTAGTGAACTAAATTCTCCTAAATGTAACTTTGGTTTAGCGGTTCTATATCCATATACAAAATAAGTTGTACCATGTTCCCCTATAGTTTCAAAAAATGGTTTTGGTATCAAATCAATTCTTCTCATTTAAACATCCCCTTTATAATAACCATAGGTTTATTATACAAATTAAGTACTATTAAACTATTGTTCTGCCAATCAATTTACGTTAGTTCTCAGAACAATAGTTTAATAAACCTGTTTAATTACTACAACTGTATGCTTTGCTGTTTATTCGAGAGTTAATTTTGTAACTAAAAACCCTATGATTGACTCTCAACCACTCAATCACTGGTCGTTCACTTTTTAAAATACAAACAAAAACTATGTAAGTGACTGGCGATTAATTGACTGATTAGAACTATATTTAATATAATGAAACCATTCACTCAATCACCACTCAATCTATCGAGAAAAACTAAGTGTGTTGTTATTAAGTGACCGGTGATTAGGTGAGTGACTCTTTTTAATTAGAGGTGAAATGGCGTCGAAATCAAGGTGGTGTGTTGATTGAGCGACAGTTGATTAGGTGAGTGTCGTGAAAATAATTGGATTTTAAACCATATTTAGTTAGTTTTTGATTGAGAGGCGATCATGTAGATGTTTAATGTGCAGATTTTCGTTCGTGTTAAGTTCACCAGGTTGTTACTTTTGAAAATCAGCTTGCAACCATGAAAAAAACTATATATGATGTAGTTACTTTAATGATTTTATATTTTTTTAGATATAGATTTATTAATAATAGAACGTTTATATAATATGAAAATAAAATATAATAAAGCGAAAAAAGGTTCATCAGCCCAATGAAATAGCGCCAACTATCTCATTGTGGTTCACCGCGAATCGCTGAAACTCTAAATCTTTTTCTAGAGCGCGGTAAACAAAGCTTCTAAACCTTTTTTGATTTGCATGAAATTATAAGATAATTTTACTGTATCTTATGTATTTGTGCAACTTAAAAAGGGGATTTCTTGCGTATTTTTAGGCATTGTTTACCGTGGTTATACATGTATTGCTTTTTTAAAGAGTAGTATTTTTGTATACGTGGTATGACAGTGCCTTTTTTGTGCTCTTTTGAAAGGAGTTAGCAACATTATGAATACGCAAATGGCTTTTTCCCAGCAGAACTTTAAGGTTCATGGGGTTAAGTTTTTCGATGGATTATTAAACATCGTGAAACTAGAAAATGAACGAAAAGAATTACCATCTTCAGCTTTAGCTACTTATATCTTGCTTCACTTTGAATGTAATGATATTGGAATGCTACCACGTGAATTTCAAATCATGGATCTTACTAAGAACAGTGGGATTCCCTACACAACAATTTATACGGGGTTTCAAGTTTGCTTGGAGCGTAAGCTCGTAAAAGAGACACCTGTTGGAAATCGTACTGTATATGAGGTTGTAGATTATGCCTTGTATAACCATACTGCTGCAGAAACTACAAAAACTACAGATATATCACTATCATATTTCCGAATTCCATTTCATCTTATTCAAACAACTATACTTAGTAGTCTTGTAAAGGCTCGTGATAACAGAGGGATTATGTTCCTATTAGAATTAATAAATACTTTTTCGAGAAAAATTGGTATGGAGCATTATAAGCACCAGATTCAAGAGTTCGAGATTACAAGAAGAATGGCTTTTTTAAAGGATAAATTGAATCGTAATGCAAAGAAGGTACGACAATACATAGAAATTTTAAAACCAATTGTGCAATTTACAGCAATTGATTCTAAAGAAAAGAAGTCTAGCGACTCTCGCATAGCGCGTGTTAGAAAACAGGTGAAACAAGTCATCATTGAAAAGTTCAATGTGGTGTTTTCTTCAAACTGCGTAATTGAGAATGATAAAAAAGATTTACATAGGCCGGTAGCGAAATGCAGAAAGGAAGCAGTATCTCGTTTGAAATATATGGGACAATCATTACGAAAGAAAGATCGTGAAAATATGATGATTGCATTTAAACAGGAAATTGTGGACATTGCTGCATACATGCCAACAAAGGAAAAACAAAACGAATTACTGATTACCGCAATGACTTATGCATTAGATCAGGTTGAAAATTATACGAAAGAGCAAGAAATATTCTCTATTCCTGCATTTATGCGAGTACAATTTAGAGAATCCTGGACTGATTTTACGGAAAAAAGCTTGTCTGTAGAAGAAAGGCACGATGTAATGATGAATTATTATAATCAAAATGGTGCCTATCCAGACTTTATAAAATCTTAAAAAATATAGTAAGCAGCAGCCCTTGTTAAAAAATCACATAAAAGCAAGGGTTATTTGACATGTTCTTTAATTTGAGGACATGTTTTTTTGTTAAGGAAATGTCTTTATCGGCGCTTTTACGTAAATATATAAACAATTTATGCTGCTTTTGGATACGATTCATTTTGTTTATAATTCGATTCAATACTTGTGATTATCTTAATACTATATATTAAAACCTGTGAATTCTTAGTAATATGATATTTAGCTTCTTAATTTGTGTTTTTTATGATTCATTACTTGTATATAATGGGGATATTACGATATGTAATTAGGTTTATTATAAAAGAACGTATGGTATATAAGGATTCATAAGCACTTGTATTTTCTCTTTATATTTAATAATTGAGTTTAGTTATATATGATTCTTGTATTATTTATATAAAATACTTGTATATATTTTTATTTGA
Organism: Bacillus cereus group sp. RP43; assembly: GCF_040459645.1. Classification (NCBI taxonomy): domain Bacteria; kingdom Bacillati; phylum Bacillota; class Bacilli; order Caryophanales; family Bacillaceae; genus Bacillus; species Bacillus cereus group sp. RP43. Next base: position 236,469 of record NZ_JARVHQ010000003.1, on the reverse strand, counting down.
AATATTGTTTTCTTTAGATTAGATACATAAAAAATTAGAAAAATATAAGTGAATATATTATCATTAGGTTTTTCTGAAACTGTTGACTTTTAAAATTCACAGATGTATTCTTATACATGAATAACAATTTAGTAAGAGAGATATACAAATTAATAGATTCATTCTTTAGCTAAACGGACACACCGAAGGCATGTAACCTGCCATCGGTGTGTCTTTTTTTATGTATTAATAACATTTGAAAGGGAGAAATCAGAACTATGAATGAAATTATAAGCATGAGTAAAGAGAGATTTGCAAAGTATTGTGAGGATAATTCAGCGTTTGAAGAAAGTATTAGTCGTATCATTAATCATTACTTTTTATTGTTAGGTAACAAAGCTAATATCCTACAAGAAAGGGAGTTTAATAACGAAGTTGAAGAAAAGAAATTTAAGAACAATGTAAAGCGCTTTGAAACTCTATTCCCAGCAGCAGCCAAGAATGCATTTTTAAAAGGATATCAACTATGCCTTGAGTTTGTACATCATCCTGAAACCCACATTCCAGAGGAGCTATATACTGATTCGAATCTTATTAAAGATATTCCTTTTGCTTTAGTAAATGCATCTGAGTTTGAATTATTTGAAATCATTCGAACAGATGAAACACAGGAATTTAGTGTGTTTGCAATACGAACATTTGAGGGGATTCGTCCATTACTAGAACAAGTATTTTGCGAAATTGCATTTGCTGGCGCTGAATGTGCGTTTGAACACGAACGATTGGAAAAAGGATTGGAACTAGTGAATGGGGATACCACTACTTTAACTAAAGTTCCTGTAGATCGTCTTTTTGTAATTACGCCTTCAGTAAATGGAGTTGTTGTGCATGCGGAAGAACATTGTGAGATTTGGAATCTAACTTGGAATAGCGGAGTAACGATAGACAATCCTTTCGTTGAGCTTGCAGAGGTTACATTTATTCATCAAACAAGAGATATGATTCAAAAAAGCATTGAAGATGGTGTTTTATACTACAGAATTCTTTATCTCGATACACCATTAAATGAAATTCAAGATCGACTGGAAATACGAATAAAACTTAATTCTGATTTTGAGGCACCACGAACATTGGAACAAGTTGAAGTGGAGTATATTCTGAATGAGATTTTTGGGAAGATTCATCAACAGGCGCAAATTCCAATTGAAAACATGATTTTAATCCAACGCTAAAAGTTAAAGGAGGTCTACCATGGTCAAAAAAATTGTATTAGCCATCAGTGATACTGTATATACGGCATATTTACGAGAAGATTTTGTTGGCGCGGGATTTGAAGTGGCTGATAGTGATGTGATGCATATTAAATATCTAGATGAAATTCTAGATACGGAACAACCCGAGATTCTATGTATTAATGACAAACGATTAAATATTGATGCGGGCCAGGAAGATAAACGTGAATTGATTATCTTACAGAAGTTAAGGGATATACGTTTTAATCGAGATATTCGTATTGTAGTTTTTACAGAACGTGAAAATGATGATGAGTTTTTGGCGAAACTGATTTATCTAGGTATCTATGACATTTTTAACTCTCGTAGAATTGATATTGATAATAAAGTCATCCCGCAGTTGCTACAGGATTCGGATATTAAGAATGTAGCCGAGATTGTTGGAGCAAGTCAGGCACCGCAACAAACGAAATTACCGGACATTCCTGCTGAGGAAGAAGAGGAAGTGCCAAGTGACTTAGAGGAAGGAAGCAATGATGAACCTTCCTCTAAGTCAAAAATATTTAAAAACAAACAAAAACGTAAGTCTGTACAAGAGGAAACGGTAAAAGCACCAATAATTAAAAAGCAATATAAATTATCGTTTGAACCTGTATATGAGAAGCAGATTGGTATAGCAATTCCAAGGAAAACAATTGTTGTGGCCAGTATGAATAGGAGAAGTGGAGCTACTTTTGTTTCACATCTCCTAGCTGCCTATTTGAATGAACTACAGATTGATGTGAACTATATAGAGAATCTATACGATGAGGGATATACGTATCCACTATTAAAGGGCTACACAGAAGCACCAGAAAATTATCGCAGCGAGTTCATGTTACAGCGCTATAAAGAGATGTTACAGAAGGAATCCGATATATTATCGATTCCAAAGTGGAAGCAAGGAAAAATAAACTTTATCGTAAAGAATCCTATTGTAGACCAAGAATTAAAAAATGAAACAGAGCAGGACTTTGACCATTTTATTAAAGTCTTATTGGGGAACCAAGAAGCACCTATTTCTATTATTGATGCAGGGAATGATTGGGACAAAGATTTATACCATGAGATATGCGAAATGGCTGATTACATATTCTTTGTAGCGGAGCCAGATCTTCATCAAATGTTAAAGATAGCACACCCTCTTACGCAAAAAGAAAGAAAGTTAGTTTCCTACTTAGCATTAGACAAAACAAAAGTAATTGGGAATAAATTTTCATCATCATTGTTAAAACACGAGGTAGTGGAAGAATGTTTAGGACAGAAGTTATTAGCAGCTATACCACCTTATGGGATTGAGGATGTATTTGAAGCACAGTTGAATAGTAGTACGTTACTATCAAGTCGTAACTATTATAGAGAGTTAGAAGGAATAATGAAGAAGATAGCAGAGTTATTACTACCAAACGAATTGCTGAACCAGAAGAAAAGCTCTATATTAAGTGGATTTCGTTTCCGAAAGACCGAAAATTAAGAAGGGATGATAAAAAATGCAAAAATTTATTGTAGCTGCAAGTACGTTGCTATTATTTGTTGGATGCCTTTTCTTTGTTACGGATATGGTGATTGGGGATACAACACATACTGATAATAAATCGTCTTTAGAAAGAGGGGGCGAGATAGCTCTATCTAAGGCTGTAAAAGTAGGTACTCTCCGTGCAGAGGAAGAGATAGCAGTTGACCGAGAAGTAGCAGAAAAAGAATTTGAAAAAGCATATAACAGTAATGCAGATTTTAAAGATCCTGCTTCAAAACGTGACTTTTCTGTTCATGTTGTACAGGAAAAACCAGCAATGATCGCTGTTGAAGGTGATGCAGAAGCTGCTAGTTATTTTAAGCAATTTGATGAAAAAAAAGAAACGATAAAGAGTAAAGCAAGAAGTATTATTATCTACGATGCGAATGCAAAAGAAAAACAAATTGGTGGGAACGTAAAATAATAGAAAAAGAGTAGGTGTATAAAGAATGCAAAATACAGTAACTACAGCTCTATTCCTTACACTTTCTCTATTATTAATTAGTCTTCTACCTGAAGGTGTATTGTATGGGATTCAGTTGGTGAAAGCACATAACTTTGCTTCTGATATGGTAGAAAGCGCAGAGAATAAGGGTGGATTTCAATATGATAACAATGGGAAAAGGGTTGATTTAATCCCTGGAATAGAGAAAAGAATGAAAGAAGAAAAGATGGATGGCTGGAAGTATGAGTATACGAAGGGTCGCATAGAGCATGGTCAGCCACTCTCTTTCAAGGTAAATGCAGAACACCATTTCTTCATATTTAAGCTAATTGGAGTAGAAGGTGTAAAGGCTCCGATATGGGCAAGCAAGGATGGAATGGGACAAGTATATTTTAAATAATGAAAGTGAGGTCTATAAGATTCTTGCTATAAAAGACTATGCTGAAAAGTATAGTTTTTTTGCTAGAAAAATATATTTAAAAATAAATATATAGAAATACTTTACAAGCCTATTTCTATATGGTAATATTTTCCATATAGAGCAGCGGTTATAAAAAAGGTTAATCAAATAATTAATATGTTAAAACATCTAGATTTTATGTTTAATTTAGGTACAATAAAAGAATCTATAAAAAAACTAATATATTTGGAGGAACAAACAATGGCAAACAAATTCTTAAAAACAGCAACAGCACTAACAATTATGGGAACATCACTTTTAGGGGCAGGAGCATTTACAGTGAAAGCAGCTGATAACACAGATTCATTAAAGTTCAATGATGTTCCAGCAAATCACTGGTCTACTAAAGCAATCTATGATTTAGCAAACCGTAAAGTAGTAGCAGGATACGGAAATGGACAGTTTGGTTTTGGTGACAATGTAACTCGTGGACAAGTTGCTCGTATGATTTATGCATATGTAAAACCAGCGGATGCAGATGCTAGTTTCAAAAATCCATTTACTGATATTAAAGGACACATGTTCGAAAAAGAAATCTTAGCACTTGCTAAAGCGGGTATTATTAATGGATATGATAATGGGAAATTTGGTCCGGATGATATTTTAACTCGTGAACAAATGGCACAGGTAATTACAAATGCATTTAAGTTAAAAGCAACTACAAAAACATCATTCACAGACGTTGATAAAAACTCTTGGGCATATAATGCAATTAATGCATTAGAGGAAAATGGTGTTACAGCTGGTACAGGAAGTAATAAGTATTCTCCACAAATGCACGTAACTCGTGAACAATACAGTCAGTTCCTATATAACTCTATTAATGTAATCGAAAAAGAAACAAAACCTGAAACGAAACCAGAAGAAAAACCAGAAGTGAAGCCAGACCCGAAACCTGAAACGAAACCAGAAGAAAAACCAGAAGTGAAGCCAGACCCGAAACCTGAAACGAAACCAGAAGAAAAACCAGAAGTGAAGCCAGACCCGAAACCTGAAACAAAACCAGAAGAAAAACCAGAAGTGAAGCCAGATCCAAAACCTGAAACAAAACCAGAAGAAAAACCAGAAGAAAAACCAGAAACAATATTACCAGTAGAAATAGATAAGCAACTAGTTGCAGGAGATGTAGAATACAATAAAGTAGCAATGGATAATACTCCGATGGCGAAAAAATCTATTTCTTCTGAAGCACAAAGTGTGCTTAACTCTGTAAATAATAAGTATGGCACAGAATTAAAGTATTCTGATTTAAGTGGGACTATTAGTCTAGTGGATAAAAACATGTATTTACCTGCTGGTTCTTTAAAATCTCAATTTTATGTTGATGCAATAGATGAAGATAATTTTGAAATTGTATTCTTATATAATAATAAGGCAACAGTAGAATTAGCTAAAAGATGGGTGGCTTTATTAAATCCTGCGTTAAATTTAGATAAAGAGATTCAAGAAACAGTAGATGCGCAAGTTATCAATAATTATGTGAAAGAGAACCATAGAGTTCGTGTAGGGCATTCTACTGCTGATAAAATGATGTATGTTCAAGTAAAGAAAAGATAACATCATTGAATTTAAATATATTGTTTGTTATGATATATTTAAATGAATATATGAATTTAAAATTTACGTGAAGGACACACCTTACGTACCATTCCAACGGTACAGGTGTGTCCTTTTTTTGTTTAAGGAGGAAAAGAAATGAAATTTAAGAAGGGAATATTTGTCCTTTTTACTTCGGTTTTATTGTCGGCACCTAATTGTGCAGATGCGAAGAATAATGATGTTCCATTTTATAATGGGAATGAAGATACTTTTGTAAAATCTGCCCAATTACAAATGCCAGGAAAATATTTTAGGCCTGGTAGTTATTCACCACAAGGTACTGATTTGATGTATAAAGGAGATATACATTATCCTGCGGTTTACAATGGTTCATTTAACTGGGGAAATCCTAAAGAAAACTTAGTACAGGGAAATGATAGTTCTGAGCCGTATATCCGTATCTCGAATGAAGGATATTTTAATAGCTCTGTGCCAGTTGGTGATAGAATGGTAACAGAAATAGAACGTGTAACAGAGCCAATAATTTCTAATAAGTATTGGGGAAACCCTGAATTTGTATTGGGAAATATAAAGGAGCATATTATTAGAAATGATAAAACAAATGAGATGTATGGCCAGTTTTATTGGATTCGAGATATAGCCTATCTTTCGGGTGGTTATGCGGGAGCTGGCGCTGTAGATAGTGTGAATAATTATAATTTGTGGTATGTACGAACTAGTAAGCCTGAACTAAAAGAATTTAAAGCATCTAGTGGCAAAAAGGATGACCCTGTTAAATTTATATTTAACGGTTTCGAATATGTAAGTAAAAATAAGGGATATAATGACCGAGATCCTAATGGAACAACTGTTAATCCTTATCAATCTGAAGCTGGCGAACGAAATCGTGTGAAATGGATGATAGATATTATAAAAGATGGGGAAACTGTACATCATCAAGAAGATTACTTACGTTCAAGTGAGCAAAAAGATAATCAAAGACCAAATGAAGGTGATGCAGGGCGATTTTCAAAAGAAGATGTAAATTGGCAGCCACAATTGTGTGGTCGATATACTGCGAAAATTAAGGTGCTTGATGGTGTTCAAAGGGAGTCAAATGAGAAGACTGTTAACTTTAATGTAGACGGTAACTGTGGTACAGAAGTGACACCTAACCCAGATCCAGGCGATGAAGATGATTACAAATATAAAATTGATTTCTCGGCTGACCGTATTGAAGGAGAGACAGCAAGAGAAGGAAAGAATATTAAAACAAGGGTAGATGTATCACGTGATAACTTTAAACCAGAACGTGATCAATATAGAGAGAAGGTAAACAATAATATTAATAAGTCCCAGCAGGAAGTAAATAGCTCTGAATCGGTTCGAGATAGCGCTCAATCTAGTCTAAGTTATTGCCGACGTAATCCTATCCATGAAGTAGATGCAGAAGGTAATGACCACTACTATGATAGGGATTGCTCTTGGGAAGAAAATAGACTCGATAACGCTGCGGATAGATTAGATAAAACAAGAGAGAAGCTAGAAAAAGAGAAGAATAAAATTAAAAAGTTAGATGTATTAGAAGAAAAATATGTGAATCCTGAAACAGTAGTTGTGTTAAAACATAATGGACAACAAGTGGCATCACAAAAGGTAAGATTAACTGAGGGAGAAAAGAAAACATTGAACCTTGACTGGCAACATAAAGGGAAAGGAACAATTCAAGCGGAAATTAACCCTGCTGGTAATCGTATAGATATAGAAGAAACCACATACAAAAATAATCCGATTAAAACAGCTATCTATGCACCATCTCATGAGAAAGGGATGTGCGGTGTAACTAGTGTAAAAGGTGTGGTAGAAACAGTAAGTGAACGTGTGTCAAAAGAGGATACAGTCGGAGAAATGTTCTATGAAACATTAAGTGGAAGTATTGATAGTCTATCACCTTCTAAGCTCCATAGTGGCTATGGATTTTCATACCAAATAAATGGAACATATAAAAATCAATGGAATGAAAATTACCCTGGTGTATTTACAGCAGCAGCAGCACAATATCCGTTCGCAGATGAAGGATTAAAAGCTAAACAAGATTTAGAACGTAAGACAAATACAGGTTCTACATCAAGTTTTTCTCCAAGGAATATGTATCTATCGGAGAAAACTGGCCATGTATTTGATAGTAAAAGACCAACTAAGTCTTTATATTGGGCTGGAAAAGAAAAGATCATTGATGGGGGACAAAAATGGTATACACCAATGAAGACGAAAGATGGGGTATATACTTTCAATGTAGAAACAGCTCCAGCTGGTATTAATGAAATGAGTCTATGTCTAACAGAGCAAGTAGAAATTAAAGGTGTTGCGTATGATGATTTTATTAAAAGAAGAGTTTTCCCAGATGATCCATTCCCAGGTGGCAGTGGAGTAGGTTGGAACTGGGTAGGTAAAGAAGAATTACTTCATAAACTGACGGATTGGTATTACATGAAAAACGGGAAATAAAAATTAAATATAGTATAATTAGGTGAATCGACAAAAGAAATCCATCTTTAACTAGTAGCTGAATGGATAATCCAAAGGCACATCCCTTAATTGGGATGTGCCTTTTTTTCGTAGAAAGGGGAATTTAAAGTGGATAAAAAGAAAAAACAACGTGTGAGACGTGTAATTTTCATCGGGGTCGTCGTAATGATTGTATCTCTGTGCATTGGCAGTGAATTTCAGAATCGGAATGGGAAAAGCTACGCTCCTGCAAAGTATTTTGAAACAGGAACAAAATTGATTTCATTTTAGAAAAAATTTTATTTATTTCGTCCACTATAGTGGATGCAGAGACATGACATGTACAATAGTTGATGTTATAATATGTGTAGAAGTATTACAAAGATAGTTTTTGCATAAACTAATAAAGACGAGATGCGTCAACATCTCGCCTTATGTAACTGCTACCGCAAGGTGGATGGTTGCTAAAAAAAGTTTATTTTTTCTTAGAACCGCCCTTCAGACGCTTGCTGGCATTGAGGGTGGTTCTTTTCGTTTTTCGTCGCTTTTTTTGTATTTTCTTCCAAGACGTTGATAGGTATTTTCCTACTAGTTTTGCAAAAAATACAGCGACTTCCCTAGCAATAACTTTTAAAATTTCAATTGCTATAGCGAAAAGGATATCCATATAGTCACCTCCTTTCTCTTTAAAAAGATAGAGAAAGGATAGCAACTGACCACCCTGAAATATTCAGTTACGTTACATCTATTATATCATATTTAATGGGTAGTTAATAGCTTAAAAACCTTGATATGACAACGTTTTTAAAGGTTATTTGTTTTTTGGGATTCGTAAGTTGGAATAGAAAAAATAGATTTTTTTTTAGAAATGATTGACATAAAATCGTATATATCATAGTGTTGAAATTTTAATATTAAAGAAAACAAATCCAACATTTTCATATAGACTTTAGATTAGCTAAAAGGACACACCTAAGGCGCATTATGCCATAGGTGTGTCCTTTTTTTGCGTTTAAAGGCTACATAAGGAGGAACACAAACATTGAAGCCATCTAAGTTTCAAAAGAAGCAGATTGCTGCTGTAGGTCTAGCAGCCATAACGGTAGCGGGTATCTGCGGGTACATTTCCGTCTGTTTTTATTCGCCAAACACCATTAGAATTTGAAGCATTTGTTGCAGATGTGATTGAACAATAGCACGGCGGTACAACTGTTGTAACGATAGCATCTGGAGATTATGGTGTGGATTTTGAACATCGATTAAATGGTGATTTATACCTTGGCTAAGTGAAGTATATGTGCAGTGATATGTCTTACAAAGCAATTGCGCTTGTACAAAGTAATATTGAAGAATGTAGATATATCGTTTCAATCGGTGGTTTTTCGAAAAACGCCAAACGGTATGCGAAAGAATTAAATGTAGAGCTAATTGATAGATATCGACTAGCTGAAATGTACATGGAATTCATTGAAGGTCTTCTCATAACTCAATATGTATTGAGCCTTCCTAATAATTAACTTGGCAGGTAAATCATCAAATATACATTCATTTGAGTGGAAAATCTTTGAAGGGAATAGTACATCTTCTATATATCATAACTTTGTAGAGAAAATAATACTTTGTCTAAAATTTGCATTACGTGGGGGATGTGTATGTTTAGGGGGGGAAATATATGGAGAGGAAAAATAAATGGCACGGATTAAAATCTAATGTAAATCTATCTGCAAGTTTATTTGATCCTAACTTGGTAGGTCCGACATTGCCACCGATTCCACCAATTACTGTACCAACCGGCCCAACGGGAGCAACGGGAATAACAGGCCCAACCGGTCCAACGGGAGTAACGGGAATAACAGGCCCAACCGGTCCAACGGGAGTAACGGGAATAACAGGCCCAACCGGCCCAACGGGAGCAACGGGAATAACAGGCCCAACCGGCCCAACGGGAGCAACGGGAATAACAGGCCCAACCGGTCCAACGGGAGTAACGGGAATAACAGGCCCAACCGGCCCAACGGGAGCAACGGGAATAACAGGCCCAACCGGTCCAACGGGAGTAACGGGAATAACAGGCCCAACCGGTCCAACGGGAGCAACGGGAATAACAGGCCCAACTGGACCAGGCCCAACTGTGAGTCTTAAATTTCTTTATGTAGCAAATTTCAATGATAATACGGTAGAAATTTATGATATTTTCAATCCGATATTTCCAGTACGTATTGGAGAGTTTAATGGTGGGAATTTAGCTAATCCTGCTGGATTAGCTATTACAGGAACCACTCTTTATGTAACAAATAATGGAGATGACACGGTAGAAATTTATAATCTTTCCAATCCGACAGCTCCAATACGTATTGGAGAGTTTAATGGTGGCGATTTAAGTGAACCTATAGGAGTGGTTATTACAGGAACCACTCTTTATGTAGCAAATAATGGAGATAATACAGTAGAAATTTATAATATTTTGAATCCGACAGTTCCAGTGCGTGTAGGGGAGTTTAATGGTGGCAATTTAAGTGCACCTGCTGAATTAGCTATTACGGGAACCACTCTTTATGTAGCAAATAATGGAGATAACACGGTAGAAATTTATAATATTTCTAATCCGATAATTCCAGTACGTATCGGAGAGTTTAATGCAGGGAATTTAAGTGGTCCTGCTGGATTAGAAATTACAGGAACCACTCTTTATGTAACAAATTTTGATGATAATACGGTAGAAATTTATGATATTTTGAATCCGATAGCTCCAGTACGTGTTGGAGAGTTTAATGGTGGGAATTTAGCTAATCCTGCTGGATTAGCTATTACAGGAACCACTCTTTATGTGGCAAATAATGGAGATGACACGGTAGAAATTTATAATATTTTGAATCCGATAGCTCCAGTACGTGTCGGAGAGTTTAATGCAGGAAATTTAAGTGGTCCTGCGGGTTTAATCATTTTTTCATTATTCGGTTAGTGAGGTCTATTACAACGAGATAACTATTGATAATCATTGATAAATTTATTTAAACAAAAATTCCTTCAAATCTTCTGAAGGAACTTTTATTTCATGTTTTAAAGGTTATTTATTTTGTGGAAAATGTACTTTGAAATAGAAAAAAAAAGATATTTTTTAGAAATGATTGACATAAAACCGTATATATCATAATATTGAAATTGTAATATTAAAGAAAATAAATACAACATTTTCATATAGACTTTAGATTAGCTAAAAGGACACACCTAAGGCGCTTTATGCCATAGGTGTGTCCTTTTTTTGCGTTTAAAGGCTACATAAGGAGGAATACAAACATTGAAGCCATCTAAGTTTCAAAAGAAGCAGATTGCTGCGGTAGGTCTAGCCGCTGCAACAGTCGCTGGTATCTATGGATACAATCATTTTGCAGTGGAGAATGCAGTAAAACCAACAAAGGTTGTCGTAGCCGCAAAGGATATACCCGCTCATACAGAGATTAAAGAGGATATGCTGGTTGAACGCACATTACCTGGGGATGCCATTCCACCCAATGCATTACGTATGAATAAGAAAGAGGTTGTAGGAAAATGGACAAAAGATGGGCAACCCATCACAGAAAATAGCTATCTCTTCAAAAATAAAGTAGTAAAGAAAGAAGAGTTGCCAGACTCTGCAATTTTAAATTTAAAAAATGGAGAAGTTGCCTTCCCATTACTCGTCGATCTTGAAACAAGCGCAGGGAATAGTATTATTCCTAACACATACGTGGACTTGTATTTCAAACAGGTTGTGAAAGAAGGAGACAATGAGAAGGTTGTATTCGGTGGTCTTTTCCAACGTGTACGTGTTACGGCAGCAAAAGATAGTAATACAGAAGATGCATTCGTGTTAGAAAAGAAAGAATCAAAAGAGGAACAAGAAGGAAAACAAAAGCCGAAGGTAACCCGCTTATATACATTGGCTGTTTCACCCGAACAACTTCAATATCTAAACCGTGCGAAGACACTTGGAGATGTTATTCCTGTTGCAGTCGGACAAAAGGTAGAACAAACAGGGAAGGAATTACAACCAGGGGAAGGGTTCTCGCAAATATCTGATCAGAAGAACATTTTAGACCATGTAGAGAAACATTCAACCAATCCAATTTCTAAAAATGTAAAAGAATATGTTGCACAGTATCTGAACGAATCCAAATAAGAAAGGGGGGTATTAAGATGGAGCGGCAAGTCAGAATGGTTGCATTTTATGCGACAAACGAAAACGTAGGGAAAAGCACGTTAAGTATTGCGATGGCAAATGAGTTAGCTCATTTAGGGAAAAAGGTGCTGTATGTAGAAGCAGACCAAGTAAGGCCGAGTTTTGCAGTTGGAACAGGTCTTAGCCATGACAGCAAAAATATATTAGAGCTTGTAAGGAAAGAAAATGAATACAATCTCTTGCAGTACATTTGCACAAAGCAAGATTTACTAGAGAAAAAATTGAATCCAAAGCTGTTACAAAAATTGCACGATAAGATGGATTTTCTAGTATTTCCATCAGGTTATAACCCAGCTCAATTCCCTGAGATTCAAAACAAAGAATTGTTTGTAACAACATTTATCGTATCACTTGTAGAGACAGAATACGATTACATCATTCTATCGGTACCAACTGAATTATCCGAGGTGCTGAGTTACCCAATCTTATACCAATCAGATCTTGTTGTTCATGTGCTAAATGGAAACCCTCGTGGTGCGTTAGCAATCAAGCAGGAATTAAAGCTGATAGAAGAAGCTAAGCTAACATTACCTCGCATGATTCATGTATTAAATATGGCGGATGAGAATTATGTAGAGGATATTGAAAAGCTTTCTTCTCAAAAAATTGCGGTGGCAATTTCGTATGATAGAGATCGTACGAGTTATGAATGGGGGATGCAATTTGGTTCTCCACAAATTAATGAAAAGGTCCATCACATTATGGAAGCAGCTGGATTTGATATTCCATTCCAGCATACATCCTCTATGAAAAAGGGTTTCTTTGGTTTACGAAGTTAAAAGGGGAGGTAAGTAGTATGTGGGGCTATTTACAGGGAAAACAAGTCGCCTTAAAGCGAAATCGAGTTGATTTATATCACTTCGGTTATATGATTCGTTCCAAATCGGCTAAAAGGTTAGGAACAACTACAGCTCAACAAATTAAAGATATAACCGATGAAATTCGTGCATTTTTAGTAAAAGAACATCGTGATATCTTAAGCGAATCTTTTATGAATAAAGAGAAGAGAGCAGCTGTAGAGCAAATCATCAAAAGCTTTTTATTAAGTAATCAAGTCGTCATTTCAGATGTACCTTCTGAACAATTACTGAATATGGTGTGTGACGATATTGTTGGATTTGGTATTATAGAGCCTTTGAAAAAAGATCCAGATGTAACCGATATTTATATAAATGGTACAAAAGAGATTATTTACGAAAGAATTGGGGAGGGAGAATGTACATTTCCTTACCGATTTGAAACGGAAGAAGAAGTGAAAGCCTTAGCCTACAAGATGGTAAACAGTACTTCAGAATCATTAAATACAGCAAAGCCATATGTAGATTGTGTATTTCCGTATATACGTATCAATATTGCGTTAGATGAGCTTGGTGGACTGGGTACAACGATAACAATTCGTAAGAATGCGGATCACCTTCGAGCCTCTGAAGAGCGGATGTTATCTACAAATCAAGCATCGAGAGAGATGTTGGACTTTTTGGCCGCAGCCGTGAAAGCAAAAATGAATATTTTAGTGGCGGGAGCAACAGGCACAGGGAAGTCAGAGTTTATGAAATATCTTGCTTCTCATATTCCGAAAGGGAAGAAGAAAGAACGTACTCTCGTAGTAGAAGATAACCCTGAATTATATTTGCATCGTATCTTTCCAGAACATCATTTTGTTCCGATGCAGTGTAGGGCATCGGAAGTAGAAGAGAATGCAATTGATTTTGATAGATTGTTAACGAATGCATTACGTCAAGGGCCAAAGAGATTAATTGTAGGGGAATCAAGGGGGAAAGAAGCATTAAAAATGCTAAATTTCTTCCAAACAGGACACCCTGGTTTTACTTCTGTCCATGCAAGGAGTGCGAAAGAAGCAGTAAGACGTTTAATGCTCATGTGCCTGCAAAGTGGTGCGAACATTGACGCTAAGTATTTATATGAATTAATTTCACAGACGTTTGATGTGATTGTCTTTTTAGAAAAGAAAGATGATGGGAATCGCTATATTACAGAGATGATTGAATTATTGGATTATAAAGATGATATACAGTTCAATCAGCTTTCTCAATTTATTCCGACAGGTGAGGAATATGATGAAATGAATGAGAAAGTAGAAAAGATTCATGGAGATCATATCGCTACAGCGACAATGTCGGCTGATATGGAAAGGAAGTTCCGTTCTTCTACTGTAAATCCAGCACTTTATGCACCATTCCTTACACAACAGGAGGTGCAGTATGCATAGTTTGTTAGCTTATGGATGTATATTCCTCATATTCATGAGTGTACTATTGTTAGTTTTACTTTTGACAAAATCTAAGGGTTCTGCCCTTTCTCAATTTGTACAAGAAAATGAGAAAGAAGAAAGACGCTTAGAATTACGGAATATCAAAGGAATAAGGATGTATCTTCCGCAATCCGTTATCCAGGAAGCCCAAAAGTACGAGTGGAAACTGTCGAAAAGTATGTACTGGGTATATACGGCACTTTCAGGCATGAGTATTGCAGCAGTATTCTATTTTTCCTTTGGGAGAGATCCTTTTACACTGATTTCCGCTTTATGTGGGTTTTTAGTTCCAAGATTTCTTCTCTATCGAAGAAAAAAACGTTACTACTTGGTTGTCATAGACCGTCTATCTATCTATATGAAAGCTGTAGCAAATGCACTTCAAATTAGTAATAACGCAAAACGTGTGTTACTTCAGGTGAAACCGATGATGCATGAAAGTATTCAAGAAGAAATAGAAAAAGTTTCTCTTTTATTAGAAGGTGGAACAACAATGCACCGTTCATTTAGAGGGTTTAATGAAACCTTTAACTTTAGAGAATTGGTTTTCTTCCACGAAATGTTGGAAGTATGTAGCCGAGAAGGTGGAGCGAATTCAGTGCAAGTCTTACTAGATATTGCAGAAGATTTCGAAAAACAAAAGCTATACCTGGCAAGATTACGTTCTAGTTTGTCACAAGCACAACGTGCTTTTGTACAGAACTGCTTAATAGTTATCGCCATGCCGATTGTCATTATGGTGATGTCAAAAGAGGCGTATGGATTTTTAGCAGGTTCTATGATGGGGAAAATTGCATTAGCGGTAAATATGTTTATTGTATTTTTCCTAGCAACCCGTGTAGAAAAGATTGCAAATTATAACCCGACAGAAAGGGGGGAATAAGATGGACGCGTTTTTAGGTTTAGTCATATTTGTCGTCATGTACTGGGTATTCTCCACCTTTCTACAAAGCAAAAAAGACAGTGGGAGTGTACTTACCCATTATGTAGAAAATGCGAAGCGGATTGAAAAGAAGAATTTGAATCAAATGATGCTTGCTCCTTTCCAATCGTTATCACATAAGTATTTGACAGAAGAAAAGAAAGAGCAGATCCAGAAAAAACTAGAAGAAGCTGGTTTGGATACAAACCCAGAAGAATATTTAAAAATGAAGGTTGCGTATCCCATCATTTTCACCTCTGTTTTCCTAATTTGTAGTGTATTTCATGATTACTACTTATTTAAAGTAGGTGTTTTAATTTCGCCATTCCTTTACTTCTATCCAGACTACTTATTAAAGAGAAAAATGAAGCAGGCGATAGAAGCAAGGAAGTTTGAATTACCGGAGTATTTAATTCCGTTGCTGCAGTTGTTAAAGACACATACAACATTAGAAGCAGTAAAAAAGGCACAGATATATGCAGGGAGACATCTTAGTCCGTATGTATCGACTCTTACAGCAGAATTAGAAATGTATGCGGGCTCGGATCAACCGTTTAGGAACTTCGCAGCAGCTTTAAATAGTCCAGAAGTAAACACTTTTACGATTGCGTTACAACAAGCGCAAAAAACGGACAAGGTACAAAGTCTACGTATTATGGATTCGAAAATCAAAATGATGCGTGAATTAAAACATGAGAACTACAACCGTCTGATTCAAGATAAACCAATGGAAATGAATAAATTTAACGTTGCAGTCATTGGCTGTATTGTTATTTATCCGATGGTCATTGTTATTCAATCCTTATCACAAGGATTTGCAAGTTTATAAAAAGATATTATCCCAAATGGAATAGGTAAAGGAGCAAAACACATGTTAACAAAAATGAAGAATTGGTTAAAAAATGAAGACTCACAATTATCATCAGAAAACGGTATGCTAATCGCTTTAGCGGTAATTATTGTACTAGTCATTGGACCGTTTGTATGGAAAGCAATCCAAGGTGGTTATGAAACAATTCTATCTCGATTCACAAAAGCATCAAGCAATGCAAATGTGGATTCTTGGAACAAGTAATAAAATTTTAATTAGGTAAAATCTTATCCTAGTATTTTCCTAAAATCGATAAATAAAGGGGCAAAAATAAAATGTTAGTAAAAATGAAAAACTGGTTAAAAAACGAAGATTCACAGTTGTCATCAGAAAACGGTATGTTAATCGCGTTAGCAGTAATTATTGTACTAGTCATTGGACCATTTGTATGGAAAGCAATCCAAGGTGGTTATGATACGATTCTGGCACGATTCACAAAAGCATCAAGCAATGCAGATGTAGATTCTTGGAACAAGAAATAAAATTTTAATTAGGTAAATTCTTATCTTAGTAGATTCCTAAAATTGATATATAAAGGAGCAAAATGAAATGTTAACGAAAATGAAAAGTTGGTTAAAAAATGAGGATTCACAGCTATCATCAGAAAACGGTATGTTAATCGCGTTAGCGGTAATTATTGTACTAGTCATTGGACCGTTTGTATGGAAAGCAATCCAAGGTGGATATGACACAATTCTAGCTCGATTCACAAAAGCATCAAGCAATGCAGATGTAGATTCTTGGAATAAAAAATAAGCTTTAAGATTGTATATAAGGGGAGTCACGTATCATGTGGCTCCTTCTATAAAATAAAAATTAGGAGGTATTATGATGAAATTTAGTAAAGTAATGATTCCTACTTTAGCAACAGTAGCTCTTGGCATGTCTTTGATGGGTACACCTGCAAGTGCAGCAACAACAACTGAGACGAAATTAACACAAAGTATTACGGGTGGAGAACATAATGTTGCTGTTACTCCAGTCAGTAATTTCACCGCTGTAACACTAAGTGGAGAAACACAAGTGACAAATGCAAATCCTGGTGTGCTAACAGTGACAGATGCAACTGGTTCAGGGAATGGTTGGAGAATCAATGTAAAAGCAGATCAATTTAAAGTAAGTGGAGATGCAAAATCAAATCGAACACTTCCAAAAGGATCTCTAGTCCTAAATAGTGGCGGTGCTGCTATTACGAAAATAGGCGGGACAAGTTCACCTAATCCAGAGTTTAAAACAGCTAACTTTATAATAGATACAGATAATCAAGTTACGATTTTAAGTGCGAAAAAAGATGAAGGTATGGGGAAATATAATGTAGCATTTAATGATAAGTCAATGGCTTTAACATTAAACCCTCATAGTACATATGTAGAGAATAAGGCTGGTGCTACCTCGTATGAGTCGAAACTTACCTATTCCATTGTAACAGGACCTTAATTAGTAATGATTATGCAGAAGAGATTCATATTATAGATATGGTTCTCTTCTGTACATAGAAAGAAGGGGCAAAATGAAAGACTATGCATATAAAATTTTTATTAGTATATTGGTGGCTATTATATTCATTTTAAGTCTAAGCCTAAAACCATTTCAGCTTGTTTATGCAGAAGAAAAACAAGATAGTCTACCATTTGATGTAAACATTCATGTTCCAGATAATCAGATAGGCGATATCAAAAACTATTTTACTTTACAGGTGAAAAAGAAACAGAACCAAACAGTGAAAATGGATGTACACAATAAAGCTAATACTCCAATCAAAGTGAATGTAAAAGTGGCCAATGCTCTCACCTCTACAAACGGAGGTATTATGTATGTGCCAAACCGTGAAGTTTCACAAAGTAAGTTAATGGATACAGGTTTTTATATGGATCAGTATGTGCAAGCTCCTTCCACTGTTACTTTAGAAGGTAATCAAACGAAGACCATGGAGGTACAACTAACGACACCTAATCAAGATGGAGTATTTTTGGGTGGATTATTGTTTGAATTAGTCCAAGATACAAAATCACAGGATCTTGAAAAAGATGGACTGAACTTCTCTGTACATAACCGTATCGAATATGCGGTAGCGATACAATTGAATGTAGACAAGACTGAAAATTCAGTTAATAACCTGTCTCTAAAGTTAAATGGCACAGCCGTTGAATCGTATCCAACACAACCACAAGTGCATGCACTTATTCAAAATACAAATGCAAATATCGTGAGGGATGTGACTGTTTCTTATGAAGTTTTATCTAAGGATAATGTCCTATTTCGTGGGAATATACCAGCATTTAATGTTGCCCCGAAATCTAAGGTAGGATTGGCTATTCCATGGAAAGCGAAAGAGTACAAAGATGGAAAGTATATGCTAAAAGTCACAATAAAAGAGAATGGTGTACCAAAAACATATACAGAAGAATTCCAGATAACTGCTTCTAATGTGACAGAGTACGCGGAACAAACAGGTGCAGTAAAGGTGTTACCGACGTATTCTAATCAAACATATATGATAGTGGCTGGTGTTGTAATCGTAATCATTTCAATATTTGTATTTGTATGGTGGAGAAAGAAGCATTCCAAACAGAGAGAAGAACCAAAATCCTCATAAATACTAAAGAAGTGAAAGGAGAGGATAGGGTGAAACGGGGGAAGATATTCACTTCGGTCATGCTTTTAACCGCCGCATGCTTATTTGTAGGTATAAAAGATAACACTATATTAGCTGATCAAGCAGTAAGCCAGCAGAATGGTATTCCAACACTCACTGCAAGTGGAAAAGAGAATGAGGTCAAATTGGAATGGGCAATTGATATCTTAGATCAAGATGTACTATGGAAAATTGATTTTAATAACCCTAAAGATGTCAATTTAATGAATGGTTGGGGAGAATTTTATGGGAATGGGAATCAAAGTTTACAATCAGAAGTCTATTATCCAAATGGTGCAGATACCAGTGGATACAAAGTATTTGATACAAAATTAGGAGGGAATCGAGTCTTATATCCCTATACTGTTAGAACAGATTCTATCGCTGTTTTTAAAAGGTTAAACGTCCCAAATAATGCTTATATTTCCGCTACCTTTAAAGCCAAGTCACAAGGAGTAGGAAAGATTAGCTTTTATGGTGACGGAAGTTGGGAAACAGGGAGAGAGTTTGATTACTACAACGCTACTGTTTTAAAAGATGTGCCGAGCGGTTCGAAAGAATTAGAAATTAGTAATATCTCCTTGTTTCCAGAAAGAGAACCAGGCAACAACATACCAAGGGATAGAAAACATATAACTTCAGACATAAATAAAGATGTGTATCAAGATTCTCCGATGGTAGATAAAGTAATTCCTTATCAGGATGGTTCTGGACAGGGGAAGTTAGTATTAAATAGTCCTATTATGACTTCAATGAAACAAGGTGACCGCTTAAAAACAAGAAAATGGGCAGCACCTATCCAATTACCAAATAATCGTACGGTCACAAAGGATGATTCTAATAAAGACATAAATGGATGGTCTACATTTAGTATGAATACCCAAGTTGCAAATAACCCTTTTTATATTACCGAGCAACGAGGCGTAACGTTTTATATGCTTGCTTACTCTGAAGGGATAACATATGTAGATGAACTAAAAGTGGGATATGCATCAGAAGCAGAAGTATACCGAGGGAATCAGCAAATATATAAAGGTAGACTTTCTGACTATGTAGATAAAGAAGCAAGGGATCAAGCTGTACCAACTGCACCTGAAGGTTTTCAAATAGAAAATAGAGAGCTAAAGGAAACAAAAGTAACATTTGATTCCGCGAAAGATGAAGGGAGTATCTATCATTATAAAATTCGTGGAGTTGGTAGGAATGGTGCTTCAGACTTTTCTAAGGAGGTGCCTGCAACTGTAACAAGCGGAGTAAAGGGATATGAATATGTAGTAAATGATAAACCGGATATATCACTTGATAATGTAAGTGGTATTCAGTTTACAAATCAGACTAGCATTCAGTTTCCGACGGATTATTCTAAGCCGCAATATGTACATATCCGAACAGTAGATAAAGCTGGAAATAAAAGTGCAACAAAGCATGTTTCTACCACACAAAAAGGGCATGTAGACATGCTCACTGTACCAAAAAGCGTGGAATTCAGTCCGATTCAATTAAATGGAGAAAAACAAAATTCATATGGTACGCTAGGGAAAATCATGATACATGATAGTCGGAATCAAGCGGATGGATGGAGATTGAATGTTACTATATCACCATTTACAGAGTCGAACATATCAAAACAATTGCCAAAGGGTTCTCTATACTTGAAAAATCAAGTGAGTGTAACAAAAGTAAAAGGGCCAGAGACAGGAAAACCTACTGTACAGGTTCCAAATGCTCCTATTGATAATGGGGCAGCACAAACCGTTATCCAGGCTCCAAAAGATGTAGCGATTGGAGAATATCAAATAGATTTTGGTCAAAATGCATTCCAGCTTCAGCTAGATCCTGGGACAACCTATGTAGGGAAGAATAAGCAAGCAACATACGCTTCTACGGTTACGTGGTCGTTAGTGAGTGGACCTTAATAAATCATCTAGAGATAAATGAAATAAGGAGAGAAAAATATGGGCATATATGTAATGGGAATACTGATAGGGTATATGATCCTGAATGTATTTACTGATTTGAAGTATAGAAAAACGAAAAATATGTGGCATCTACTATTCTTAATTGTGGGTATAGGAATCACGTATTTTGATGGGGTAAGAACAGGGAAAGAGATTACGATTGTACTAGTCATGGCCTTAGTATGTGGTTTATTGTTAGAGACGTTTAAATTTTCTTCACCCGGTGATACGAAAATGCTTATGGTGGTAGCTTTATATGTTAGTAATGTAGTAGAAGAATCGGCTATGCTTACCGCTATTACATTAACAGCTTTCCATTTACTATTCTTTTGGATTGCCAGTGTGTATCGATTAATTAAGATTTTAGGGTTTATAGGAGCTATTAAAGACCAATTAGAGCATGCTGCCTCTATATTTGGTGCGAGACTACCAAAGAAAGAAATACAGCTCATTCAGAGCTTTCCAGGGGCTTGTTCTATTTTATTAGGAGCACTTGTTTATGTTGCTTTCACTATATATCAAAACGGAGGTATCTTGGCTTGAACAGTAGAATCATTCATCAAAGAGAAACGTATATTTACTTTACGATATTTGCACTAGTTGGAGTACTTCTTGTAAACATGTTTATTAACATGGTGTTTGTACTAGCTTATCCATTACTAATTGGATTAATTGTTCAGGTAATCTTGTTGCAGAAAGTGAAAAAGCCATTTTATCGAGGCGGAAAAGAATTAACGGAACAGTTAAAACTAAAAAATATATTTCTAGTGGAATCGAATATTTTAGGGGAGGAAGAAGGAATAGTTTATGAGGTTCATCAAATGCCTTTTGAATTCTCTAATGGATTAATCAATAAAGAGAAGAGTTATAAAGTAGTAAAACAAGATTATGAAAGAAAAGTAAAAGAAGATTTAACAAAAATTGCAAAATGGCAAGTTACAACAAAAGCTAGGCTTGTTACGACAACACATTTTCGTTTATATACAATTTGGCAGAAAAATAGTACAGGCTATCAATTGAAAAAAATAGAGGATTGTATTGATCCATATGCCAAGATGAACCTTATACAATGGATGATCGCTTCATTCTGTACGACTGGTCGTATCAAGTACGATAAGAAACCAAAAGAGTGGGCAAGCTATGAATGGATTGTTTTAAGGTAAATAAAAAGACAGAACGTAATAAAAGATGATAATAAAGTTTTTTAATTTTGATATAAGATTGTTGAAAAATAGTATAGTGGATATGTAAAAGCATTCTTACTTAGTAAGAATGCTTTTATTATTTATGAAATTATTCTTCTTGGTGGTGACATTTGAATTGGTGCTTCAATTTTAAGATGCAGTGGTGTACCATCTACAAATTCATCACAAAAGTAATTATGATAATTGGCTAACCAAGAATACTTTTTTAATAACTTATGGTTATTTGCATGGGTATGTAATGCACCTACAATTTTATTGCGATGTGTTTCTAAATGGGGGAAAAATGGAGTATAATCCCCTTCAACTACACTGTCTTCGTACATTTTATGTAGAACATGTAAGTAATTTAAAAACCACTCTCCATCCATATCCTCAAGTAATTCCAAATTAAAAGGGGATGAAGATTGTGGAGAGTAGTAATTAATACAATCTAGTACCTTTTGTTTACCTGTGTTACTTAAAATGATTCTAGGATAAACAGCAACCTGAGATTCCAGATTATATGCTGTAATTAATTCAGGACCGAAAACGGTTTCTTCATCCATAAAATGAGGACCAACACTTACTCCGCCTCGAATAAAGAAGCCATCAAGCGCTAACGAAAATTGATATTGTGCTAGGTTAAGGAAAGTGGTTCCTAATTCTCCCTCTCCATCTCCATAAATAGGCCATCCAATTACTACGTTGTCAGTAAAAACTTTAACTTTTGCTAGCGACAATTGATTGGTGATAGCATGTCGAGCTTTGTTTAATGATGTATGTATCTGATTTAAAAATACATCTCCTGCACCAGTGTTAATCGCGCTCATGCCCAATTGCGAAAATCCTAATACATCGATAAAAGATACAACTGAAGGAATTAATCTAGGATTATTTGAATCATACTCCATTGGCAAAATATTCTACCTCCTTTATATATTTGTATTATACGCCTAAATAATATAAATATATAATGGTACTTGATAATACTTAATAAATTAATTAAGATATAACTATATTTATTGTTTAATTGATTCCGTTTATTCCCACACCTTTTTTGTGTTGTGGTTGAGTTGTAGAAGCAAGTTGCGTCTTGTTTCAATTGTGAAAGGGCTTCTTTGAGCCGATTAGTGTATATATAGCTTATTTTGCTATGCACATTATTAATCGACTTGAAGAAGCCCTTTTTGTGTTGTTTTCAAATCTGTTGAATTTATATGAGCCATTATCATATCGGGCAAAAATTATTATTTAGGGGGATTCTATTGTGAAAATGAGTTATGAAGTATCCATATTTTGTTCTGCACATCCAAATGACTTTATACCGAGTTTGCGTGCATTACGAATGAGAGTTACAAAAGAAGGAGCGTTTTGGGAACGAGATTGTTATCAGTTTTCTATTAAACCATCAAATTTGTCGCAACAAGAGGCAAATCAAGCAGGGGAAATCTATTTGTATCATGTCTATTTTAATGGATGTATACGAGATTTCCTTTTTTTATTGGAAAAGTGCTTTAGTGGGACGAGTTTTCGTTTTACAGCCATCCGTGGATTTTTAGAGGTAGAGGGATATTTGCTCAAGCAATGGAAACCGATTCTGCATAGCCATCATGTAAAGTCTTCAGATGTAGATTGTATTTTTAAGAAAGATGATCTTACAATGCTTGTACATCATCATGGATGTCTAGAAGTGGTTAAGCGTGCGGAGAAAGGCGAACAATTAAAAAAAGTAAACTTTCTAAAGGTAGATAGTTGGTTACAAGCACTTAATCCGACAAAAGAGGATTTATTCTCTTTAACAGGTGTGAGTGTATCGTAGTGAATGATTTACAAAACCATATGGAAGTATGCAGACAGAGGGAATGACAGAAATCCGTAGTGAAAAATTACTATGAATTTCTGTCTTTTTATTTTATTGAGGAGGATTAGAGTATGAATTTATTTAAAATGTTTGATTTAGAGGTAGGAGAAAAACGTAATGGTACAAGATGTGAGAACAGATAAACAAGTTCACAATCGATATAGTTATGATGTCGGTGAGAAATTAGTGGGAGCTAAGAAAGAGTTACGAGCCTTAAAAGAATCATTTTTAGTATCTTTTTCCTTAGAAATTTTAGCAGAAATTGAAAAAGAATCTGCAACAGAGGCGCTAAATGCATTAGATCGAAATACACTGATATCATTTTCTTTTGAACAAGAAAAAGAAAATGATATCCCGCCACATGTTGCAAAGTTAAAGCAACTACTGGTAGGTAGGATAAATAAGAAGCCAATTGTAGATACACCGACTGCAAGGAAATTGTATGTTCAAGCATGTAGAAGAATATGGAATGATATACAGTCAGTACATACCTCAGAACAATGGGTAGATCTTGTTGTTTCTTATGGTATGGAAATGAGCAACGGTTGGTCTGCATTTAGAAAAAATAAGAGTGTCACATACACATTTAAAAGAATGGTGGAAGAATATTTTGATGAGTTTGTTGATGCAGATGGTATGGAGTTATTAATATTAGGAAAGAAATTCATATCACTTTGTACAAATTCTAAAAGTATTAATTCTACGTATCATCGTGTATCACATGAACTAACATGGAATGATTTACTTACGAAAAAGGTTACGACTCGTAAGAAATCCGCAGCTGCTTGGAGTAGGAAACTACCAGATACCCTGCAAAGAAAAGGATCAGGAGTAGAACTTGCTACCAAACCTGAAGACGTAGTTGCTATGTTTGGTTTAAAGGGAATGCAATTTGGGCATTATTGCACCGAGCAATATGCAAAAGAGCATATTGGGCATGTATCTGAAGCGTTACATGATTTAGCTCGTATATTGGGGATTCCACCTGAATATATAGGGCTAGGAGGACGCTTAGGTCTTGCGATTGGTGCGAGAGGAAGCGGCAATGCATTAGCACATTATGAACCTTCTACCAAAGTAATTAATATAACTCGTGATAATGGAGTTGGAGCATTGTGTCATGAATGGAGCCATGCATTGGATCATTTCTTGTATGATTGTAGTCATGATTTTCAAAACGGTAGCTTTGCTTTCCTATCAAGTGGGAAGAGTGTCGGGAATATCTTGCCTGCTATTATCAAGGAAAGGATGCAAGCTGTGCTAGATGCTTGTAAACAAGGAAAAGTGGCCAGAGTAATAAACGTGGAAAATGCCTACAGTAGAAAGTGGTATTTCTATGGTGGTGTTATCGATAGTTATGATGTATTTAAAGGCAATGTTTCAAATATTTTAGAATCACATCATGCAAGTTTGTACAGGAAACTTGATACTTTGTCAGGAGCAGCAAAAACGCGTATGGAACGTAAAATTGAAAAGGAATTTGAGCGAACTGCACAAATGCTAGCTGCTTTTCATTATAAAAAAACAGGGAAAAAATTTGATGAAATATCCTATCAAGCGAAAGGGTCTGTATACTTTGATACAGCAATTAAATTAGATAAGAAGAGAACCAAAAAGTATTGGTCTACAAATCACGAGATGTTTGCTAGAGCATTTGAAGCATATGTAGAATCGGCTTTTCTAGATCAAGAAAATAGAAGTGATTATTTAGTTTGTGATACACATTCTTTTGTATATCCATTAGGTGAGCAAAGGGAATATCTAAATAGAAGTATAAAGAGTTTAATGGAAGTATCAGTTCCATATATAATAAACAGTATACAAGGAGTGGGGAAAAATGAATTATAACATACAAAAAGGACAGTTTCGTTTGACAACTGCACATCCAAGAGGTAGTTGGTGGGAATTTTATCGTGTTCCATGCCCGATTTGCAATGGGATTGGAAACTGTATGTTGCATGTTTCGCAGGAGAAGGTAGCATGTACCCGTGTAGAAAGCAAATGGGTATACGGTAAAAATTCAAGCAATCCAAGTTATATCCATTATCTAAATGGTAAGAAACAGTATCAATTACCAGATGTAGATGTGGTAAAGGGGCATAGTAAGCGTAGTAATGAAGAATTAGATATATTTAATCGAAATTTAATTGAATTCATACCATTAGAGGAGAACCATCATACACATTTACTTCAAGATAGAAAAATGACTGAGGAACAAGTGCAGGTACGTCAATATCGTTCTTTCTTAAAGCAACAAATTGAGTTAGAGGATGACAATACGTATACAAGTATTTGGGAGAAGTTATTTAAACAAATGGGCAAAAAAGATTGTTGGCAGGGAATACCCGGTTTTTATGAAATGAAGAAAGGACAACTTTCTCTTCGCCTAATGGCAGGTTTTCCAGGGATTATGATTCCGTTCCGAAACCAACATAATCAAATTGTTGGTTGGCAAGTTCGTGTAGATGAAGTAAAGAACTCTGTTCATGTGAAATCTGGACCTACAGGTATACAAGCCGAACTAGTCCAACAGCCTAATGTTGTGAAAATAACCAAAAATGCTGATTGTATCTATGAAGGAAAACTACAGATAGGAAAAAATAAAGAGTTATTAATCGACGGGGAAAAAGTTGTTGTAAAGATACATAAAGGTCAAAAATACTTATGGATCTCTTCAGCAAACAAAAATCAAGGGACTGGTGCAGGAGGTAGTGAAAATCCACTTCCTGTACATGTAGCGGTGCCAAGCTCACATTTGAAACATCGGAAATCTGGTACGCTGCATCAAACAAAATCTGTGATGGTTACAGAGGGACCGATGAAGGCGGACTTGATTGCTGATTTAATTCCTCAAAGGCTAAATAAAGAAGAAATATCTAACGTAGGGACAACAGTTCTTGCGATTCCAGGTGTAAATGCATGGAGAATCGTTATGCCTGTATTAAAAGATATGGGCGTGGAAAATGTGTATTTAGCATTTGACGCTGACTTAGTTGAGAATGAAAAAGTAAGAGCGGCCTTAATTGCGTTTGCGACAGAGTTAAAGCAAGAGGGCTATAACGTAATCATAGCTGCATGGAACCCAACGCAAGGGAAAGGGCTGGATGATGCAATGCAAGCTTCTTACAAGCCAGTTTTTCGTACCATCTAATAATTCGTAATGTATAATTAAAACATAACACTGGTAGAGTGGAATCATGATGTTGACCTTGTACATATCTTGTTCAAGGCACATCCGAATACAGAAATGACAAAATTCATTAATGCTTATAAAAGCGCAAGTTCTCGACTCATAAAAAAAGATTTTCCACAAGTAAAAAAGAAACTTTGGAAAGAGATGTTTTGGTCAAGAAGTTTTTGCTTACTAACTACTGGTGGTTCACCAATAGACGTGGTAAAGAATTATATTGAAAATCAAGGTGGAAAGTGAGGTGAAATGATATGACAAAGCATAATAAATCCTATAAATTTCGTTTGTATCCAACGGGAGAACAAGCATATCTTATGCGTAAAACTTTTGGTTGTGTGCGCTTTGTATATAACAGAATGTTGGCTGAACGTAAAGAAATATATGAAAAATACAAAGGTGATAAGGAACAACTAAAGAAACAGAAGCTTCCTACTCCTGCAAAATACAAAAAAGAGTTCGAGTGGTTGAAAGAAGTTGATTCATTAGCTTTGGCAAATGCTCAACTAAACTTGCAAACTGCCTATAAGAATTTCTTTAGTGGTCAAAATGACTTCCCAACATTCAAAAGCAAAAAAGACAGAAAGTCTTATACAACGAATGTAGTAAATGGAAATATTATGTTGCTAAATGGTCATATCAAATTACCAAAACTGAAAATGGTACGTATCAAACAACATAGAGAAATACCACAAGACCATATGATCAAGTCATGTACAATCTCCATGTCATCCATCGGTAAATACTATGTATCCATTTTGACTGAATACGAAAAAGAAATTGTAAAAAAAAAAGTAGAAACAGTTGTTGGATTAGACTTTGCGATGGATGGATTATACGTTAGTTCTGAGGGTGAGAAAGCCAATTATCCTAAGTTCTATCGTAAAATATTAGACCAATTAGCAAAGGCACAACGAGTATTATCAAGAAGAACAAAAGGTTCTATTCGTTGGGATAAACAACGTATCCGTATAGCTAAGTTACATGAAAAAGTAGCGAACCAACGTAAGAACTTCCTTCATCATAAGTCTAAAGAGTTAGCTACTCATTTTGATGTTGTAGCTATTGAAGACCTAAACATGAAAGGAATGTCGCAATCACTTCATTTTGGAAAAAGTGTTGTTGATAATGGTTGGGGTATGTTCACTTCTTTCTTAGCTTATAAACTAAATGAACAAGGAAAACAGCTTGTGAAAATAGACAAATGGTTTCCTTCTACAAAAACATGTAGCAGTTGTGGAAATCTAAAAAATATGTCATTGTCTGAACGAGTATATTCTTGTATATGCGGTGTAAATCTCGATAGAGATTATAACGCAGCTATCAATATCAAAAATGAAGCAATACGCCTATTAGCGTTAGCATAAATAGCAATAAAATAACCTTTGGAACAAGGGAATTAGCTCGGCTGTCTTAGGACGCATTCGTTAGCTATCAAAAGTAACGACTAACCGAGAAGCCCCCACTTCAAACAGTCCGTTAGGACGTTAAGTGGCGGGTAGTTCACGCGTTTATTTGGAGTAGAAGGAAATGAAGATATATTAATTGGGTTTCTTAACGCGGTACTACAATCATCTATCGATGAAGAAATTGCATCTTTACACTTAGATGATCCGCATCTTCCAAGAGAGCAGAAGGACGATAAATTGTCTATTTTAGATTAGCGAGCCACGTTAAATAGTGGTATAAAAATTAATATAGAGATTCAAGTTCGAGACAAAAAAGATATGATAGAGCGTTCTTTGTTCTACTGGTCAGACATGTATTATTCCCAAATGACTCAAGGGATGAAGTACACGGAATTAAGACCAACAATTTGTATTAATATAGTGGATTCCATTCTATTTCCAGAAGAGCAAGAGTTTCATAATGTTAATACGGTGATGAACAAAAAATCTAAACGTATCATTACCGAAAATATGCAGTTGCATTTTCTTGAAATTCCGAAAGTGATTCAAGAATGGCAAGGAGAACGAATGAATCCATGGGAAGATTCTTAGCGCGTTGGTTATTATTATTTCCTGCGCATGAGGATGAGAGATTAACAACAATCCTGGAGGCGATAACAATGGAAAAAGATCCAATTTTGAAAAAAGCGATAGAGGATTGGGAGCGATTAAGTAGCGATAAGGATTTTTTACGCTTATATGAGGCGAGAGAGAAGGCAATAAAAGATAGAATATCTGAAATTGAAACGGCAGAAGAAAAATCTGCAAAAGAAGCTAGGACAGCAACTAAGACAGAGATGATTCACAAAATGACTAAAATCGGGTTACCTATAGAACAAGTTGCCGAAGTTGTAGAATTAAGTGTGGAAGAGGTTAATGAGATTTTAAAAAATAAAGAGTAGATATAAATGATAAAAAACAGGTAATTGTGACTATACACAGGTACCTGTTTTTTATTTAGTACATAATTATTTTCCTGAGAGCATTTAATGTCCCCTTTTTTTTCGGAGATTACCACTTCTTAAACCCTTCTTTCGAACTACTTACTAATAAAATAGTGTTTTCATTTAATTTTTCTTTTAACAACAATAATACAAGCTTTAATTAACCTTGTATTTTCATATTTCATTCGTAATTTACATGTATTAGTAAAGAGTTGAAATATTGGAGGTGGATTATGTCAAAAGAAAATCAATTTGATTCGAATGAAAGCTTATATGGAGCTGCACTAGACCCAAGTTTAATTGGCCCCACATTCCCACCTGTCCCACCATTCACGTTTCCAACTGGACCGACTGGCATCACCGGACCGACCGGACCCACTGGACCACCTGATGGGCCACCAGGACCTACTGGGCCGACCGGATCCACTGGCCCAACCGGCCCACCTGCCCCACCATTAGTTTGTGATGTAGCTGGCAATATTGGAGAATGCTCCTTTGAAGGAAGCCCTGTAGAAAATGGAGATTGTTCATTCGCAGAAGGATGTGGTACGACAGCAAATGGAGATTGCTCACACGCGGAAGGATGTGGCACAGAAGCAAACGGGGATTGTTCTCATGGCGAAGGTTGTTGCTCAGTCGCAAATGGAGATTGTTCCCATGCGGAAGGTAGTCAAACCGTAGCTAATGCCATTGCCTCTCACTCAGAAGGGATGCGTACTCAAGCAAATGGAGATGGCTCACACGCGGAAGGTACTGATACAATTGCTAGTGGATTCGCTTCTCATGCAGAAGGTTCTGGAACACTCGCAAGTGGAAATAGTTCACATGCGGAAGGCAGTAGTAGCCGGGCAAGTGGAGATGGCTCTCATGCAGAAGGTTCTAGCATAGCAAGTGGAGACTTTTCTCATGCAGAAGGTTTTTCTACCAACGCGAGTGGAAGCTATTCTCATACGGAAGGTTTTATTACCAACGCGAGCGGAGACTTTTCTCATGCGGAAGGTGATACTACTGAAGCTAGTGGGTTTGTCTCCCATGCGGAAGGTTCTTTTACACGAGCCCTTGGAGATGGCTCACACGCGGAAGGTACTGATACAATTGCGAGTGGATCAGGTTCCCATGCGGAAGGAAGTAGTAGCTTAGCGAGTGGACAGAGGTCCCATGCGGAAGGTTCTCTTACAATTGCGAGTGGCGATATTTCCCATGCGGAAGGTGCTAGGACAGAAGCAAGTGGATTTGCGTCTCATGCGGAAGGTTCTCTTACAATTGCGAGTGGCGATACCTCTCATGCCGAAGGTGATACTACTGAAGCAAGTGGAATTGCCTCCCATACTGAAGGGGGAAACACAATCGCGAGTGGCGATTTTTCTCATGCAGAAGGGCAATCTACAACTGCAAGTGGAATTGCCTCCCATACTGAAGGGAGGAGCACAATCGCGAGTGGAAATTTTTCTCATGCGGAAGGGCAATCTACAACTGCAAGTGGAATTGCCTCCCATACTGAAGGAGGGAATACAATCGCGAGTGGCGATACCTCTCATGCCGAAGGTGATACTACTGAAGCAAGTGGAATTGCCTCCCATACTGAAGGGAGGAACACAATCGCGAGTGGCGATATTTCTCACGCGGAAGGGCGATCTACAACTGCGAGTGGGTTTACTTCTCATGCGGAAGGAGGGAACACAATCGCGAGTGGGTTTGTTTCTCATGCGGAAGGGGGGAACACAATCGCGAGTGGTGATTTCTCTCATGCGGAAGGTGATAGTTTTGAAGCAAGTGGGTTTGCATCTCATGCGGAAGGTTCTCTTACAGTGGCAAGTGGGGATGCATCTCATGCGGAAGGTGATAGTTTTGAAGCAAGTGGGTTTGCATCTCATGCGGAAGGTTCTCTTACAGTGGCAAGTGGCGATATCTCTCATGCCGAAGGGGAAAGTACAGAAGCAAGTGGAATTGCATCTCATGCGGAAGGTGATTTTACAATTGCGAGTGGCGATACCTCTCATGCGGAAGGGAGGGGTACAATTGCAAGTGGAACTACCTCTCATGCAGAAGGTTTTCTTACGGTTGCGAGTGGTTTTCCTTCACATGCGGAAGGGCGATCTACAACTGCAAGTGGCAGTATTTCACATGCGGAAGGTTTTCTTACAGTGGCGAGTGGTTTTACTTCACATGCGGAAGGGCGATCTACAACTGCGAGTGGCGATACTTCTCATGCGGAAGGGCGTAATACAATTGCAAGTGGATTCGCCTCGCATACAGAGGGGGATGGTACAGCTGCCATTGGAAGTAATTCACATGCGGAAGGCTTTTTTACAATTGCGAGTGGCGATACTTCTCATGCGGAAGGGGGTGGTACAATTGCAAGTGGGCAATTTTCTCATGCGGAAGGGCAATCTACAGTTGCAAACGCTTCGTACTCCCATGCGGAAGGGACTTTTACAAGGGCGAGTGAGGTTGCAGCTCATGCGGAAGGGTCGAGAACTACAGCAAGTGGCGGCGCTTCTCATGCAGAAGGGGCTGGTTCAATAGCAAGTGGCGGAGTTTCTCATGCCGAAGGACTCTCTACAATAGCAAGTGGCGAAGCATCTCATGCCGAAGGTTCCCTTACAATTGCGGATGGTGATTTTTCTCATACAGAAGGATTAGCGACATGTGCAAATGGTTTAGCTGGTGTCCATGTTATGGGTCAAAGTGGAGGTCCTAACCCTGCAGTAGACCTTCCATTCTCTTGGTATCTAGTCAATGGTGCAGCTCAATGTGACATTACTGGTGTAGTTGCAAAAATTTTAAATAATGGATCTGCTTGTTTCGATAGTACCGTAACAGCTAGTGCATATATAACAGCGGCTGGTGCGTGTGACTATGCTGAAATGTTTGAAACAATTGATGGTCAACCAATTGACGTTGGATATTTTGTTACTTTTGACGGCGCAAGTGATAAAGTAAGAAAAGCTAATGCAAATGATGATTATATCGTAGGAATTACAAGTTCTCGCCCTGGAATTTTAGCGGATACTCAAGATCCTACATGCTCTAAATACTTACTAGATGAATGGAATCGTGAAATATACGAAGAGGTTGTCGTAGAAGCCATAAAAGATAATGAAGGAAATATGATTATGCCCGAACGCATAGAAACAAAGAAAAAACTCAATCCAGCATGGGACCCAAATATCCCTTGTAGTTCAAGACTAACTAGACCTGAATGGGTAGCTGTAGGTTTAGTCGGGAAGCTACTTGTTCGTGATGATGGTACTTGTCAAGTAGGCAACTATTGCAAATCAAATAATGAGGGAATCGCAACAGCAACAACTAACGGATATCGTGTTATGAAACGTACAGGATCAAATCAAATAATGATTTTAGTACGGTAAAAATTAGAATGGTATATTAATAATGTAAATTGCAAATTAAGAGATATATTCTATAGAAAAAACTCTGTTATATGACAAAGTGAGAGTAGAACCAATTGCACGAATCAAATATTAATCTATTTCAACAGCATAAAAGTCCATAATCTCATTTTCATTAAGATAAAACCCCATTTATATAATTCCTAAAGCAGTAACTATCAAGCGGATAACTACTTTTTTCTTCTCATAAAACGGACCACGTTTCATCATCAGCTCGTTATACACAACCGAATCATTCACCTTTCGATTCCCTAGATACTTCATTTCTATTAAATTGCGTTCATTTTCATCAAGCACATTTTCAATGTCCGTTCAATTTATTTAAAACATACCTCACGATTCATATCTTCACCGTTCATTTTAGGAAAAAGTACTATGCCACCTGCTTTCACTTCTAAACAAAGTGAAAGTAGGGGTAGTTTTATATGTCCAAACAATTATCGCAAGGAAGCGAATAAAAAGTGGTGAAGTTCTCTCGTTATAATTTATAACTAAAGAGAAACGAAACGGGTAACTAATCAATGTGTATTTTCTCGTAATGCAATTATTAATTATGTAATTTTTATATAGATATATGATTTGTTATACTGCAGTAAAATAGAGGTTATTATGTAAACAAAAGAAAAATGAAGCGTATTATGTACATGTGTATACGCTTAGAGACAAAAGTACGAAATCAATAAAAATAGAACCATGGCGCTCATTTAAAGAAGAAATGAATGTTTTAGGTCTTAAGGACAGTGATATATTTCAAATTCAAATGGTATGGTACGATCCAAACAAAGATAATAAGAAGCAATAAAAGTAAAATAGAAAAGGAATCGTCTATTTAGCTTTTATTTTTTTTGGTCAATAAGGACTTGTATTTTTAAAATCGTATTGCTATAATATAAACGTAATAAGATTTAACAATAAAATAAAAAATTTATCAGTTCGCATATAAGAGAAGACCTCAATATGCGCCATGTCCTTAGGGGACGTGTGCGTGTATTGGGGTCTTTTTGCGTTTTGCGAGCAAAACCACCCGGAGGTGCAGGAATTATGTTGAATTGGTTGTCTGCAAAACTTATGACAACATCAGTAGGAGATTTCTTACTGGCAAAAAGTAGCTTTACGAAAGGTCTTGGTGGTAGTGGCAGTGGTGCCAATGCTGAAACCGTCCAAAAAAGCATGAACACTTTGGTGAAAACCTTAATTGGTTTTGGGGGAATTTGGGTGGCAGCTTGCGTTGTATTTGCAGCTATTAAACTATCTGGAGCACAAGGTAAAAACCCTGAGAATCGTACGCAAGCTATGCTTGGACTTGCTTGTGCCGCAATTGGTGGTTTTGTCATGATCAAAGCATATGACATCGCTGCTTGGGTTACAACAATCTAACATAAGAGTTTGTAAAAGCTCTCCTCTATTTGGGGAGAGCTTCTCTTATACAAGGGAGGAAACAAAATGAGAAAAGTAACCGTTCCTGTTGATATGACCTCGGAACAAAAAACACTGTTAGGTGTATTGAGTAAACGCCAATTGATTTATCTGTTAGGTGGCGGAGCATCTCTTTATTTATATGTACCATTCTTATGGCGGCTATTTGCACCTATTGATGCGGTGGTAGCATTTTTTATTTGCTTAATTTTAGCAATACCAACGGTAGTAGGTGTAATAGCTTTTGCTTTTATTTATAAAGAAAAACAACACATGTATCTAGATAAGTTTTTACTTATCAAAATGCGTAGCCGTTCTGAAAAAGGCAAGTGGAGAAAAGGGTACGAGCCAACTACATGGGCAAAGGAGAATTTATAAATGTTAGAAATGATATATTTTGCGGCGATAGCCATTGTAGGATTTTTCTTTTATCGGAAAATGAACGGAAAACCGCTGTTTGGGTCTAAGAAAAAGGGGAAAAAGCAAGGCGGAGTAGAGAAACACACTGCTGAAAAAGGTGGAAAGAAAAATAAAAAGAATATGCCTGCTGAATCAGAAGTTGATGAGGATAATGTTGATTTCTTTAGCGCTTTTGTAGAAGACATTAAGGAAATTGATAATCATATGATTCGTTATCATGATGACACATTTGTCTTGATTGCGGAAGCGCATCCAGTTAATTATTACTTACTCTCCAATATGGAACAAGAAGCGATTGATATCAAAATTGAATCATGGTTAACCACATTAGAGTTTAATACAAAAGTATATATTCAAAGTAAGTTTGTAGATTTAACAGATCCTGTACGAAAAATGACAGAAACGATGAAAGGTGCGAAGGACCTTACACCAGAGACAATACTATATGGTCAAGAAGTTATCGATAACTTAGAGTACTGGCAACGTTCGCAGCCTCGATATGAGCAAAAACGTTATTTAATTTACCCATACAAGGTGGATATTAGTACGATTACAGCTGATACAGAGGAAGAATTGGAAGAAAAGATTGTAGATAAAGCGTTTAACGAATTATATCGTCGTTATAATGCTTCGCGAAATTTATTATCAAAAGCAAAAATTAATGTAGAAATGTTAACGAAAGATAAATTGATAGAACTTTTATACGTAGCGTTTAATCGTCGTAAAGCTGTGAAAGCACGTTTCCAAGATTTAATTGAAAATGAAAACTTCTCTCTGTATTCAACAGGTGAAACAAATGAGAGAAAACTAGAGTTAATAAAGAAAGTTCTAGCAGAAGAAAAAGCTGAAAAATCAAATAATGGGGTGGCGTAAATATGAAGTTGTTTGGAAAAAAGAAAAAAGAAAAAAAGAAATTAGAAGCAGAAAAAACAGATGAATTAGAGCTAGAGGAGGAAGAGCAGGAGCAAGAAGAGGTACCCACTCAATTAGATAATCAAACAACCGTGTTTGATGTCATTGCCCCAGAAGGCATGAAAATTGATGCAGAAGACTATGGGGTGATTAAGCAGTCTTTAGGAAGTAATACCTTCTTCCGTCCGTTTTACATTCCACGTGATGGATACCCTCGTATGATGCAAACCAATTGGTTGAACATGTTAACTTCAGCTGGGGAAGTCGATGTCATGATTGATATTCATAAAGAGCCAAAAGCGAAGGCGATGCGATCGTTAGATATGCAGCTAACGATGCTACGTTCAAACCTTTCTTTCCAACGCACACGAGGAAACATTGATCAAGAAAAAGACTTAGATGCAAAAATTCAAGATACAAACAATTTAATGGATGAAATTCAATTTAATGAGAATGACTCCTATATGGTGAGTACGATGGCTGTTGCGTATGCAGAATCAAAGAAAGAATTAGACGTTTTATGTGAGTATCTTGAGGATGAAATGCAAGCATCACACTTTAAGATAGCAAGTACTTGGAATCGTGTGAAAAGTGGTTTGAAAGCTGTTATGCCACTAGGTGCACCAAACACTTTGCAAGATACATACCGAAATATCGATAGACGTGCCTTGTGTACATTTGCCCCGTTTGTGTCAGGATCCGGAAGATTTAATGGTGGTATACCAATAGGAAAGAACAAAATTACTGGACAAATAGAATTTTTAAATTCGTTCGGGAATGCAGATTATCGCCCACCAAATTATAACATTGGTGTGACGGGGATCTCAGGTTCCGGGAAAAGTTTACTTTTAAAGATGAAGTTAGCACGTGAAACGTCACTTGCAGATACACATGCAATGATTATCGATTCAGAGGGCGAATTCGTAAAAATTACAAAACGTCTAGGTGGTATTAACTTAAATATTTCACCAGAAAGTAATATCATTATTAACCCTTGTGCAATCGCGGTAACAGAACTTCAGATTACAGATAAAGATGAAGAACTAGAAGCGCTTGAACAATACGATAAGAAAGAACTCATAGAGCGTGATGGCGTGAAGTATGTAAGATTTGTACCTATTTTAGAGAAAATTAATGAAATACTAGGATTCTTTGACATTATTATTCGTGGACAAGATTTTGATCAACCAGGATTAAATGTATTCCAGCGTACGATGCTGGAAGATGCAATCCGTGAAGTGTTTGATAAACATGGTATTACCTCACACCCTTCATCTTTATATACAGATGAAGTGAAAAAAGTGGATGGACAATTAATTCAGTCCCAAGTGAGAAAGCCAGAGCCAGAGTTAAAAGAAATCTACGATGTAATAGTAGAACATCATGGAGACGATGTGAAAGCGGAAGAGTTAATTGCGGCGATTCGTCCATTCCTACGTGATGGTTCAAAGCCATTATTTGATGGACAAAGTCATTTTGGCCGTGGTGTAGAAACGCAGTTAAATGAGTCACGTGTTGTTAATTTCAACATTAGTCATTTAGAGGAAGGATTTTTAAAACCAATCGCCTTCCACGTTATTTTGAACTATATTTGGGAGCATTGGATTAAGAGTCCTGAACACGCTATTAAGCGAAAAGTATTATATGTGGATGAAATGTGGCAGTTTATCGATTATGAACAGACGGTTAACTTCTTAGAAAAAGTAGCACGTCGTTCACGTAAAAGAAATGCCGGCATGTGTTGGGCAAGTCAGGACTTTGTTCGTATTTTAGAAAATGTAAAAGCGCGCGGTATCTTGCAATCTACTTTCTCTTATTTCTTCTTAGAGCAAAATAAGATTGATAAGAAAAAAATCCAAGAGAACTTTAACTTAACGGCTGGGGAGCTTGATATTATTCTAAACAACCCAGGAAAAGGAGAAGGAATCTTCCGTGTAGGAGATAGTTCAGTTTGGATTCAAACAGATCCATCAGACAAAGAAATGATGTTTATTGAATCAAATGAAGCCGTACTACAAGAGCTTTTAAATAATATGAAGAAAGTACAAGGATACGCAGGGTAATAGCGTACCAGAGATAAGGAAGGTGAAATTATGCTTGATAAGATAATAGGATGGGTCGGCGGCTTAATAGTTTCTATGGTCAAGACCTTTCTTTCTCCAATCTACTTATTAATTGATTCTATCCCCGATTTAATTTTTGGTGGGGATAGTACAAAATTAGCTTTTTTATTTAAAGAGGGGACGGCTGGAGATGTATTAAATTCAGGATTACCAGTCATGTTTAAATTTGCAGCCTTTTTAGTCTTAGTCAGTGTTGTATTTGCAGGGGCTAAGTATTCAGCAGCTGCCATTAATCCAACGAATCGAACATATATCATTGAATATACGAAGGATTTATTGATTGTTTCCATTTGTATATGGCATTTAGATTTCTTTTATAACTTTGTATTTGATATTAATAGTTGGGTAACATCAGAGTTTAAAAGAGCAATAGGAGAACATTCACTAGACATTTTTAAACCAGGTCAGACAATTGCTGAATTGTCTATGGATAAAAATAAGGATGATTATTTATTTCGAATTTTCGCGATGTTGATAGAAGTTGGATTATCACTTTGGGCAAACTTCTTCTACTTAATGCGGGCTGTATCTCTTTATATTTTGATGTTAATGGGACCGATTATGGTTGGTATGTGGTTATTCCCGCAAAAGAAACAACAAACACTATATTGGATCCGAGAGTTTGTTGGTACAGTACTCATTCAAGGTATCCATGCGATTACCATATGGCTCATTTTTGTGCTAGTAGGTAAATCAGATAACACTATTATTAAATTAATCTTATTTGCTATGTTTATTCCTATAGGTGAGATTGTAAAAAGTTTTATTGGTTTAAGTACAAATACGGTGGGAGCAGTAAATCGAGCAGGCACAATGCTTGGAATGGGTGCCTTAGCAAGTATGGCAGGAATTGTTAAGGGAATACGTGATGACCATCGTAGTAATAATGAGAAAACAGGAGGAAGTAAAGATGGAGAGCAAGATAAAAAAGAAGATGCTGATAACCTGAAAAATGCATTAGGAGCAAATTTAGGGACAGATGTAGGTACAACATCTCGTGCAGCTCGCATGTTAAAAGCAGGGCAAATTGGAAGTTCAATTGGTAAAGCGGCTGGTGGATTTGCAGGTATGGCAACAGGAGCTGGGTTTGGACCAGAAGGAATGGCAATAGGGACATTGGCTGGCAGTAAAGCGGGCGGATTTACTGGTGCGGTTGCTGGAAGATCTGCTGCTACAGTAGGAGAAGGAGCTGTAGCCTTAGGAAAACATATTGGTTCAAGTGTGAAGAAGGGTACAGACACTTATAATGGGTTAAATAGTGAATCTTATCCAGAACTAACGGATGAAGATATTGCACAGGATTTAGCTACAAAAGATTTTGAATCTTGGAAAGCAGATAATTCGGATTCTGCAGTTGCTAGTCGATTAAAACAAGCATTCCCTGGTGCTTCTGATGCAGAGATTGCTAAAAAAGTAGCGAAAACAAATAGCGATCAAATGTCTCATTTCAATAATCAGCGTAAACAAGATTTGCAAAATATGAAGAAAAACGCTACACCATATGGAAATGCTAGAGATTTAGTCAATGCTGCGACTAACGCATTCCAAAAGGGATATGAGGCAGATCATAAAGATGCGTTTATGAGTCAACTGCCAGAAAATATGTCGGCGGAAGAAAAAGAGAAAAAATGGAACGGCCATCTTAATTCAAAAGTACAAGGGTTTAGAAATCATGCAGAACAAGCGGCAATAAAAGCGGGGGCTATGCCTGGTGATACATTTGCCTCTCAACTTGCACTTGGAAAAACAGTTGAAGGGGTAAAGGGAGAAACACTAGAAGGTGGTCATCAAAACATGGGACAAGTAGACTCTCTTGTTGGGGCGTCCACTGCTGCATTTAAAAAGGCGTATGCTGCAGATCATAAGGCTGGATTTATGAAGCAATTTTCTGCAGGTGTACCACAACAAGAAAAAGAGGCGGCATGGAACAAGCATTTGAGTCAGGAAGTCCAAGGATTTAAAAATCATGCACAGAAAGCTGCCGAACAATCAGGGATTGTACAACAAAAAGATGGGACTAGCTATGCCAATAAGGAAGCTTTTGCTTCTCAGTTATCACAACAATTACAAAGCAATCCAAATAAGCAAGGAAATAACTTGTTTGATAAGTCCTATGTGAATAAAGATGCTTTTGCTTCTCAACTTGCATTAGGAAAAGTCGGAAAAGCAGTTGAGGATGTAAAAGGAGAAACGTTAGAGAGTGGCCATAAAAACATGGGACAGGTTGGTGCTCTTGTCGGTGCTTCTACTGCTGCATTTAAAAAGGCGTATAGTGCAGATCATAAGGCTGAATTCATGAAGCAATTTCCTGCAGATGTACCACAACAAGAAAAAGAAGCGGCATGGAACAAGCATTTAGGTCACAAAGTACAAGGGTTCGAAAATCATGCACAGAAAGCTGCCGAACAAGCGGGGATTGTGCAACAAAAAGATGGGACTAGTTATGCCAATAAGGAAGCTTTTGCTTCTCAGTTATCGCATCAATTACAAAGCAATCCAAATATAAATGCAATAGGTGTATCTAGTGCAGCAGGTATTCAAAAAGCGGTAAATGGAGTGAAAACACATAGTTTAACAAATGGGTACGGAAATCAGCAATCAAAAGAAGTAAGTAATGTTGGGAACCTGGTACAAGCTTCTACAGAGTCCTTTAAACAAGGGTATGCAGCAGAGAACAAAGAAAACTTTATGAAAAACTTGTCTCCAACTATGTATCCAAAGCAAAAATTAGAAGCGTGGCAGGCACACTTGAATGAAAAAGGAAATGAATTTAAAACAATCGCTCAGCAAGCAGCGGTACAATCAGGAGCGATGCCTGTGCAAGCAAAAGATGCAGGTGGTAAGAGTTTGCATACACAATCTTATATAAATAAAGGTGCCTTTGCTTCTGAATTAACGAAGGGTCTACAAAATCATGCAACTCTTGGAACGGTGAGCCAACAAGTAAGTTCAGGGATTATAAGTTCTATTCAAGGAGTTAGATCTCATGGTGTCGCGACAGGTGGTGCGATCAATAAAGATGTGTATGCAGCTACGCAAACGCAAGCAAGCCTGGCACAAGCTGGTAACCTTTCGGTACGTGAGATTGAACGTTCGTATGCAGATGCAACAGCTAGTGTAGCAAGTATTTCGCAAAGTGCAGGGAAAATGACTATACCAACTTCAGCAGTGGGACGTATGACACAGCAAAGTAAGATGGTAGGTATAAGTATGATGGAAGGTGCCAAACACCTTGCGCATATACAAGGATTAGAAAACGTATCAAAAGCATACTTTAATGCGTCAGATGCTGTTCAGCAAGCGGGTGGAAATGTAGTACAAAGAGTGATGAGTGGAACTGCAGCTGCTGTTCATACTTCGTTAGGAGGTAACGCAGCAGAACGCCATTACAATGTAACAAAAGGACTCAGTTATGCAGCGGGCGTTATTGGTGGCGCTGGTGCTTATCAAGCAGCTTCACGTACGGTAAGTAAGTATAATCTGTATAACAAAGCTGTTCAAACAGAAGCAAAAGAAATTCAAGAGATTCAGAGAATGGTACCAACAACAACAGACCATACAGGAACGCAATCTGTTGCCAAAGGGGCTGTACGTTTAGTTACGACGAATAACAAGTCATGGATTGAAGCAAAAGATTCCAGTGGGATGACACAAGTTGTATCTCGTTATGGTAGTGGAGATAGTAGCATTCGTTCCGGACAAATGGTATATCAAGATTTAAATATTGCAGACGGGCAGTTGACACAGTACCGAAATGGTATGAAAGCTTCTCCAGCATATATACAAGATTCAAGTGGTGGGAAAATTAGTATAAATCGCTCGATTAATGCAAATCCAAATCAATTGGTAGGAAATCAAAATCCAAGACCAATACAACAAAAACCAGTAATGAGCGAACCGCCAATCACTGTGAATCATAAAGTAGACAATGGGAATTTCTACATGTCCGATTTAGACCAGGGTGGATATAAGAATGTACAAATGGTCGTAGAAAGAGACCGTAGTTATATGGTAGCTACTACAACAGATGGTACGGTTTCACGTATCTCACCATTTGGAAAAGGAGATACACGTTTACAAACAAACCAAAGAATTGAAAGAAATTGTGAAGTAAAAGATAGTAGCATTAAACCAAGAGAAGAAATTTTGGTTACACACACACAAGACGAAACCGTACGTGCAGAGACACACCTGAATTTATCAGAATATGATCCGCAAAATCTGATACCATTTGCGCCAAATCCACGTTTAGCACAACGAAAAAGACGAAATCATGAGCATGGAAAGTATGGTGTGACAAGTCTATGAGTAAGAACCCAAACGATCCAAATGAACAGAAAAAAAGCAATCCCTTAAAAGATGTAGCGTCTCACTTTATCAAGAAAAAAGGGATGCAAGCTCGCGGGAAAATGGCAAAATTGGCAGGAAAAGCAGGAAGGGCGGCAGCGAAAGCTGCTGCCAAACTGCTAAAAAAGGCAACACTTAAAATTGTAGGGTCAATATTAGCCGCGGTTGGATTACCTGCGGCTATCATTATGTCGCTGATTATTGTGGTGTGTGTCATTTTAGCATCTTTTGTACCATTTACCGATGATGAAAGTAAAACAGAAGAACAAGTGAAAAAGTATATGGAAGTTTCAATGGCTCTAAATGTGGATTGGAAAGAGATTGTCGCTTTTGACATGGCGCGGTATGATAATGATCTCACTGGTAAAGATCCACATGATGCTATTTCATATTTTTTGGATATCCAATATGAAGAATATACGGAAAAAGAGGTATGTGAGGCAGGACCGAATGGACCATGCGAAAAGAAAAAGAAGGAGATGCAGAAAACAAAATCAGAGAGTTTTTCAGGTCCAGATGTAAAAAAGATATTGGGAGATACAGATTTTAAGAAAAAAATAGATGAAATTAATGCTAGTGGTAGTAAAAAGGTGACAACCTCTTCTCATGGGCTAGAGAAAGCGATGGAACTTGCAAAATTTAGTGAGAGTCAAAAAGATCGTGCGCGTGAGATATTAGCTGCAGGGATGTTAGAGGGAATGTATGGACATCTAGCCCCAACTGGTGGATTTATCGGGGGCATGTGCGTAGGTTCTGTTAGTCCTGGTGGAGAGCCTGTTAATATCAATGAAAAAGTAACAGGTTATCTTCCAAAAATTAAAGAGATGGCAGAAAAACATGGTGTCGCTGAATATGTTGGTATTCTGGCAGCTCAAATGATGCAGGAATCAGCTGGAGCAGGAAATGACCCGATGCAAGCATCAGAGGGACATTATGGAGACTTGAGTCCATCTTGTATAGGTGTAAAAGGAAATGCTCGAATGGGGTGTATTACAGATCCGAATATTTCTATTGAAGCAGGAGTACAGGAATTTAAAGATGTGCTAGGACAAGCGAATGGTGACGTCGCTCTCGCCTTACAGTCATATAATTTTGGGAGTGGTTTTATTAGCTATGCATTAGCAAAAGGTGGTTATTCAGAGGAAACAGCCATTGAATTCTCAAGAAGTAAGGCACATTTAAATCCGGGTGGTTGTTCTGATCCTAATAACTTCCGAACCAAAGTGGGAGCGTGTTATGGGGATTATACGTACGTTACCAAAGTTTTGAAGTATTACAAGGATTTAGGTTGTGTAGCGTCCGGGGATGGAGAATGGGTGTCTGATAAAAGTTGGAAATGGCCAACGAAATCAGGGCGTATTACAGATACGTTTGATGCGGTTCGTGGTGGAAAACAACATAACGCTGTAGATATTGGGGCCATGACCGCCGGAAAAGCTGGAGACCCTGTGTGGTCGATGGAAGTTGGTATTGTAACGAACCAAACAGGAAATGTAAATGGTGGTGGTTTAGGTGTTTATGTAGACCATGGAAATGGCATTGTATCTCGCTACTTACACTTGAGTAAAATATCAGTTGCACCAGGAACCATGGTAACAAAAGGACAAATTATTGGGGAGATGGGCGGTTCTAACTATAATAAAGATACTGGTTTACTTAATATGGCTGGTTATGCTGTTCATTTAGATTTCCAAATTCGTATTAACGACCAACCAACGGATCCAATGAAATTCTTTAAGAAAAATGATAATCCAGGACTATCATCTGGTGGTTCACCTATTATGATGAATGACAAACGACAAAAAGTATTAGCAGAAGCAAAAAAATGGCTTGGTCAAGGAAAAGTGAGATATGTATTAGGGGATCGTAATCCACCGGGTGGCACTTCAGATTGCTCAGGATTTACGCAGTATGTCTTTAGAACAAGTGTAGGTGTGCAACTTGGAGATTGGACAGGTGCTCAAGTTGGACAAGGTAAACAAGTACCAGACATCAATCATGCACAACCAGGAGACCTCATCTTCTATGAAAACCCAGGACACGTTGCAATTTATATGGGGAACCAGAAAATGATTCATATTGGTGATGATAAGGGTGTACAAATTACAGGTCTAAACTATACGGCAAGAGGACAACATATGACTCAAATCCGTAATGTTATAGACTGATAAGGGATGAGAGAAGATGAAGAAAGTAATCAATATTTTGTCCAATATGCCTCGTAAGTACTTGGTGGTATTGGGGGTCATAGTTTTAGTGCTAGGTGTAGCTACCTATAATACCATTCATCGTTACATGATGAAATCACAAGTACAAGAGGAAGAACAAGTAAATCAAGATGAAATAGAGATGCTTGGAGATAAGCCAAAGGGATTTGATACAAAAGAAGAGGAATATATCGCGAAAACAAAAACAGTAGAAGACTTACTACGAAAAATATCTTCCAGCAGTTATGATGTACCATATTTGTTTACAAAGGCTGGATTTGGTATTGAGCCAATGAAAATGACAAGTAATGAGCGCATGCTTGCTACAGAAGCTGTACAACGATATTTCCTGCATGGAGATAAATTCTATAATGCTCGTATTACAAAAATAGAACGCGGAAAAAAAGTAGATACGTACCACATTAAAGTTCAAATTCAACAAGTGAATTTCCTTGAACCACGTCAATTTAAAGTGCAAGTAAATCAATATGCACAAATTGTAACACCAATTGAACAAATTCCGCACGGGCAAGAAGAAGTACCAGTGGATTAAGTGGAAAATGAGGGTTGTGGAAGAAAAAACACAACCCTTTCTAAAAAAATAAAGAGTACTCTAAAAATATTTATTAAATATTCATAATTTTCTGATATAATAAAACCACAGCTAAATGAAATCTATATATATAACTGATTTGAAATAGATATGGAGGAAAGAAAAAATGAGAATGTTATTTGGAACAGCAGCAAACTATTTTGCGGGATATTCTTCTGGAAGGGGTTCAGGATTTTTAGGGACATTATTCGGATGGGCTTTGTTTTTGGGTGGAGGATATCTATTAGTAGAACATTGGGATGCTATCACGGTTTGGATGCATAGTTTAAATATAGTGCAAGGGTTAGACGGTTATGAAGACATG
The DNA here is from genome assembly GCF_040459645.1 of Bacillus cereus group sp. RP43. NCBI lineage: Bacteria > Bacillati > Bacillota > Bacilli > Caryophanales > Bacillaceae > Bacillus > Bacillus cereus group sp. RP43. Next base: position 191,498 of record NZ_JARVHQ010000003.1, on the reverse strand, counting down.
AGTAATGGGTTCATCTTTGTATGCTTGGTCGTAAGTGCTTTTATTTTTATGCTGTTGTTGCCGGTCTTTGCCATATTAATTGTAGTAGCCGTAGTATTAATGAATATTGTAGTTTGTACTCTTGTACTGCTAACATCGCCAAGTACATATACAAAACAGAAAAATAAGGAGAGTGAGTGGGAATGAATACAATTCTAGTATTAGGTGGATCAAATGGTAGGACGTTAGAAAAACTAGCGGAAAAAAGAGATTGTCAGGTGATTTTTCATGACGGGAAAAATCATGGTGGTATAAAGAAGACGTTTCGGAGTGTCATTAAAAAATGTGATGTTATTGTAATTCAAAAAGGTGCATGTGGCCATGTATCCATTGATGTAGCAAAAGAATATGCGAAGAAGTATAATGTCCCGCTTTTATTTAATCAGGGGTTTGGTGGAACCGGTGCATTAGAAATAGGTTTAAAGCACCTGCAAGCGGCTTGATTTTAGTAGGTAGTTCGAGAGAATTGTTTGGGCTTTTAATCACTTAATCAATATATATAATTGAAATAAAAGTAGATTTGCAACGTCAATGTAGCAGATTATAATTCTAATGAAAAGCTTCACTATTCTTAGCTGTAAATTGGATTACAAAAGGTGTAATGACAGCATGTATATGAAATCGTTATTGTAATAAATTTTGAATTTTAGTAAAAAGGGAGAGATTGAAATGATTGAAACGATAATAATAAAATGGTATTGCAAACATTGCGATTCTTTTAACCGTACAGAGGTACGTGCAAAAGGTAAAGTTAACGATGAACATTATCATGGCTTTTGCAAAAAATGTAATGAACAACATTATGTAGTTATGTCTGTTCAATTAGAAGCAATGCAACCTATAGAAGAAAACTAAACCAAAGCGTTAATTTAATACAAATAAGGTGAATTTTAATCTTTTTAGATTGTTAACTATATATACTAATTGAAAGGTAAATACAATGATATGAATAATAGTAATTTATTTAAATCAAGCTACATCATTCTCATTTATTTTGTAATGACTCAATTTGTTGGAATTATAGGAGTGCAATTGCTAGCGAAGACAGGCTGGTATGATATTCAGGGAAACCAACAACAAGCGATCCAACAACTTCTTGTGCATTGGGAACTAATTGGATTTTCACTCACATTGGTAATCTTTTTTCTTATATATAGTAAAGAAATGATGAGTGATCCAAAGTTATCGATTAAATTATCAAGAAATTCATTGGTATGGATTTTAATTGGGATTATATTAGTATTTCTTGCGCAGATGGTTGGTAGTATGTTAGATAATAGTGTATTCCAGCTAACTACGCAATCAGAAAATACGTCTAGTACAGTCGCTGCTGCAACTATATCTCCTGTGGCTCTTATTTCAATTGTACTTCTTGCACCTTTAGTAGAAGAGTTTGTTTTTCGTTATGCGGCCATAAATATTTTAACTCGAAAGTTTAAACAAACCTGGAGTATACTAATAAGTTCATTTTTCTTTTCTATTATGCATTTTGATTTTCCATTTATATTTGGATACTTTCTAATCGGACTTATACTTGCTGTAGTATATGTGCGTACCAATAGGTTACTAGTATCATTTCTTGTTCATGCTAGTATGAACTTAATTGTTGTTATGTTTCAAGTTCTATAATGTAGCAATTTTTCATGGGGGATTTTGTTAGATTACTATATCTACTGACTACTAGTAAGTGGTGTTATATTAATTAACACCACTTATTGTTTTATAACGTGAAGTTTGTAATGAAATAGCCAAATTCATAACCTGTTTTTACTAGTCCAGCTCCTAATATTATATATAGAGAATATTTAATGAAAAGATTCTCGTTTAAGAAGTTTTTTAGATTATTCATGTTGAATCCTCCATCTCAATTTTATTTGCTTGATCGTGATGTGGCGATACCTCAAATAAGCTTAAATTTATTTTATCGTTGTATATACTTAGTCTTTAATATGTTTTATTAATGCTTTAGCTGCCACAAATAACATAAAACTGTTGAGGACTAAACCTCCTAAATTTACGTAAAAGAAACTTGGTTGTGTAAAATTGTATATACCAGTTAATATAAAACTGAAAAAGATAAATGAAGCTATTATAAGGGATACTGTTTTTTGCTTATTTGTGTATGAATTCATTATTATCACCCTTTAAATAATATATATAGATGTAATTATATCATGGAGTGGTGTATGTAATTAACTAAAAGCTAGATATCTTTGGGAATTTAACTTATTTTTTCTTTTACAGGATAATAAGGCAGCAGATACGCACTCACAATTCGTTATACGTTTAAATCATAAATTATATAAAGAAAAGACACCCTAAGGTGCCTTCCTCTGACTTGAACCACTTTAATTTGAATAAAATCATTTTAAAACCACGAATATATCCTTAATCTTTCATATAATATTTTATCATATTTTTCAGTTAATGGTATCTAATTAGTAAAAATAGGTTATCCCTTGTAAATTCCTTTTCTCCATACCCATTCAATAGGACCATAGCGGAAGTGTTTACTCCAAATCTTGCTGAATATAATTTGTACGAAGCAAATAAAAAGGCCGAAGATACATAGTTGCCAGTAATATACGAGTGAGATATCTTTAAAGTACCACGAAAGAATGACAAGCGTTAGTATGCTTTGGGTGATGTAATTAGTTAAAGCATACTTACCTACGTTCATAAAGGGGTGCAGCCACTTTACATTTCCTTTCTTCTCGCAAATTAAAAGTAGGGAACAAATATAGAATATAGCTAGCGTTTTCCCCCCAAAAAGAATCCATAATTGGATATGGCTAGCGTAATAAATATCAGTTTCTATAAAATAATAGATAATAGGCAGAGAGAGTAAGCATGAAATAAATAGTGAACTCCACTGTAAGACTTTAATTTTCTTTTCAAGTTCCGATACACGTTTGAAAATATTTTTCTTGCCAGCCCATAAGCCTATTAAACATAAGCCAATATATTCTAGGATTCCAATTAGTAGTTGTTTAAATTCTTGTGTCATTAAAAAGAACAAACGAGCTTTTACTTGATGTAAATAATGTGTAAATAGATTCACTGTTTGATTAGTGGTGTTGCCTGTAAACATGTATTGATAGTAATTTGGTACCTCTTCGGGAATAGAAGGGCTTGCTTGTAAAAATAAAATAACACGTAGTATATAACTAGCAAGTAAAAAACTACAACCGGCTATAAAAATAAGCTTAGTAGATCGCTTATAAAAGAACAATAGGATAAAGCCAGCTAAAGCATACGCATGTAGAATATCTCCATACCATAGAAAGATGAAGTGGAGTAAACCGAAGAGTAGTAAGATACACAATCTACGGCTAAATAACATATATATAGGATAGCCTCTTGCTTCTGTATTTTTCATAAAGATATAAAATCCTATCCCAAATAAGAATGCAAAAATAGTATAGAACTTTGATTGAATAAACAAATCTACTAAAAAACGAATCACTTTATCTGTACCGGAGTAACCTGCTTGATTAAAGGGATCTAGTCCCGTCATAGTAGGTAGATTAGCAAATAGGATACATAGTATGGCTATACCTCTTATTATGTCTAAAGAATGAATACGAGCGTTTTGTTGCATGTTAATTCTCCTTTCTTAATAAAAGAAAAACGAGCACTATACTAGCTAGCGCTCGAATTACGTCTTGCAAAGAATCCATCATATGTAGCAGCTGACACTGCTCCTTCTAGCCGTTCAACCTCTTCTCCTCTGTTATAAGCTACAACAACTGGAGTACCAGGGATATCAAACTCTTGAAATGCACTTTGATTTTCTGGTGTAGAAATATCAATACGATAGATCGTACTATCATGTTTTCTTGACATACTATTGATATCCGGTGCAGCCTTTTTGCAATAATGACAGGTTGGTTGATAGTAATATGCAATAAACTCTTCATGGGATTCTATTTTTTGCTTTAATTCTTCTTTTGAAATATCTTTTATATTTTTTGGTGCTCTTTCTGCATCTGCAGCAGATACAATTGCTTTTTCTGGTGTTACAGTTTCTGTTTTGACTGATTCATTCTTAGTTAAAGTAAAGATCGCGATACAAGCAACACATAAGGTTGTTAAAACTGCTCCAATTTTGTAGACTTTTTTCATAGTAAATTCCTCCTTAAAGTAAAAAAAGGACAAACCTCGCCCGAGTTAACTGGGCGTAAGGTTTGTCCTTCACGCTACGTACAATAGAGTATAAACAATGGAAACAAATTTTCTATCTATACAATACCATAACATTTATATAAAATACTATAAGAATTTTTAAAAGAAAAACCAAGGGATAAATCAGTTTGTATAATTTCATGTACCAGAATGTATATAAAATTAATAAAAACCACAATAAGGGGATTCTCTGTATTGCCTCCAACTGTTAGGGACAATATACCTCTCCATTAAACATAAAATTATGCAACGAAACAACCTTATCTAAATGCCACCACCATTCCTCTATCGGCGCTTTAGATTCTTTGAAATTTTAAAGATTATAACTACGTTTCTAATAGTTAGGAGAAATAAACGTAGATTATAAAGCTTCTACCCCCCTCTTATTAAAATTAAGATCCGGGGCAAGTTTTCCTTTATAAAAAAGAAGTGCATATAATATACGCACTTCTTAAAATGTTAATTTAAATAGTAATATCAATTGTCTGTGACATAAAGCAAAGTTTAGGCACCTAATATCAATCACTAGACTCTCCAAAACTATTAATCTGATTAAAATATTTGCTATGAAGTTTGGTAAATATCCAAGAAGATTAAATTCATTTTACATAATCTATATGGGTAAGGGGTTATTTTCCATAAAAGTTTCAATAAGTTTTGTAAATTATTATTTTACATTATTGTTCCCAAAAAAATATGTATCGAATATATATACATCTCAAGTTCTAATTCTAATTCTCATTGTAACCATACTTAACGGTTTGTAGCTTCTCTTTATATCTCTTCTCAACTTCAACTGCTTCTAACGGTGTAATATCTTTAGGTAGCACTTTTAGTATGGAGTATTGTAATTGTAAGTGAGCCATGGCGTCCTGCTTATGTTTACGTATAAGTTTGTTGTTCCCTCCATGTATCGTATGGACATACTCTTTCCATCTCCCAAGTAATCCATTCTTATTGTATGAAGAACCTATGTAAAGTTTGCCGTTAGAACAGTCTGTTATTGCATATATAGCATTAATAGAACTTAAAGCTATGTGCCAATCCTTATATGTATCACCATTAGTAACCATTTCCTTTAGTTCATTGTACATCAACGACATATTTTCAAATCCAGGGAAGTTGTATTGGTTTGTATCAGCTAGTTGTGTAATGGGTTTCTCATTGGTAGCCTTTTGCCAATACCTCATACCTTTTCCCCAATCTATAAATAGCTTGTTCTCATACTCACTCAATGTATCATTATTCATTTCAAACAAAGGATGCATAATGTTATTATTATAGGGTTCTAATAAGAATTTAGCGCAATCTTTCGATATATGATACGGTTCACCATGCTTTACTTCATACGATTTCAAGTATCTCGCTGTTGTACTTTTGTCGGCAGAAAACACTATAACTATCTCGTAGTTATCAAAGAAGCCAGGGTCTTGATGTTGGGTGTATTCGCGAAGAGAATCTTCACCATAAGCCTTTACAAAGCGTTCATGATTTGTGGAGTGTCTTATTAATAAAGTCCTATTTAAGTTATAATTACATCGCTTCAATAAATCAGATAGGTAGAATCGAACCATAATATTTCTCCTTTTATGTATTATTATAAAAAACAGTTATGTGATACCTAATTATATATTCCATGCAAATATATTTGCTATAATCAATTGCTGCTTTACTTACCTCTATCAACATAAAATCATTGTAGAAGGGTTTAGAACATGCAAAATACACTTACCATATATTAAAGGTATTAATGTTTACATAATTTATAGTAGAAAGTACAAACTATTATTGATTCTCGATTTTTTACGAAGGGGTAAAAAAATAAATGGATAATAGCAAAATCAACATTTCATTAAACAATGGATTATTAGAAAAAGGATTAAAACTTGTATCTCCCGCTAATTTAATAAACAACATTCCTTACACTACTTATGAGGTTGAATATGAAATTCCACCTCATTTAAAAGTTAATCCTTCGACAGTTTTTTCTTTAATATATAGAGTCCACCACTCTTTTTCAGATAATCAAGTACAAATAATACACTCCGCAATAAAATTTTTGTCCCAAACTACTTGGATTCCTATGGATGACGCTCAGTCTGGTTCCTGTCCTCGTGAGAGCAACTTACCTTTTTACGACCAAAAATTTATGGAATTTATTAAAAATGAGAACCAATGGGGCGCTCTTAATTATGCGGTTTATTTAGCATTTCGTTTAATTAAAAACGACTCATTAGAGAAGAGTTGTAGTAAGCGGAATTTGCTAATAATAGACAAGTTTGAAAAAGAACCAGAGGGCAATAAGATTACTTTAGGAACAGGCGAATTAAACGCATTTAATCAATTACGTTGTTGCAATATTTCTCTTAATGGGATCGTACTGGGAGAAAACTCAGACTACGATAACGCTAATGCAATAAACATATGGGCAAGTACCATTCTGCATGAATGTTTCCATAATTTTGGTTGGGACCACAGTAAAAACTATTTAGATAAGGAAGCGATTATGATTAAATATTGTATGGCAGTAGCAAACTTAAAACCAATGGAAGAGTAAACTATGGATTTTTGTCCAACAAGTACAGGTGAATGAAAAAAAGAATGGTCAATTTTGTCTGACCACTCTTTTTTTCATTCATCATCTCACACTGATATTGATTAAAGGTTATATTAGAATAATTGGGGTGTTTGCTAGTGTGTTACCAGTACTTTTTACTTCCATCGTATTTTTAAATGTATCGTTCGTTTCAAATTATAAAAGGTGCTAAATAACGTCTTAAAACCCTAAATGATATAATAAAATTACTAATTATTTTAGATGAATGGAGTAATTTAATGGAGCCAATTATTGTGAAACTTTCAACAGAATTTAATACCACGGCAAAAGATTTAAAAGATAAATTTAATGAGTATCAAGAAAAACATCAAACTGAAACTACTTTTCATAATTCAGAAGCTTCTCTGGTTTGGATTATTCGAGGATGTATTGATTATTTCGACCAATTAGACAATGGTTTTTTAGGTATAGGAAATGAATCAGGTATTCCAGACATGAAAGCGGATCATTTTGTTAACAATCTGTATCGACTAAATAATGCAATGAAATATCTAAAAAGATTATGGGATCTAAAAGAACACTTATTGTTCATTCAGGAGAGCAGCTTACAAAAATTGAATCTCTAGAGTTAAAGGGTTATAAAGATAGTCAACTTTGGAGGATTTTTAGCAACAAAGAAAATGATTCATTTACTCAACTTAGTTATTTCAACAATGAAAGCTTAGCTGAAATGGCTTACTGTTTGGAAATAGCGAGTGATAAACACGACAAGCCTAAAAAGGATAATTTATCGACAGTTGATCATCACATACAAAACAAAAGCTACCTTGACCAAAGAATATATTTAAAAGCAGAGCAAATCCGAAATATTGTGATGGCACAAATTGAGTATTTTATAACTAGTGCTGACCAAGTAAAATCAGTTAAAAGCCCTCGTAAATTTCCTCCTATCGAAGTAATAATAGACAAAGAAAATAATAAAATTAACTTTGATAAGATAGTTGAGTTAGTATCTAAAGATTTAAGAGGTGGGTATATTATTGAGGGTGGAATTGAGCATTGGAATGGGTTTGGCTTAAAAAGATTAATGGAATATACAAAAAACAGTTCAAATATCTCTTTAAAAGCACAGAATCTTATTTATAAGCGCATAGTTAACGTTATGACAAACTATTGGGAGAACTATCTAGATGCAAATATCCCTGGTGAGGAGTTACCTGATTTGGACATAATGCAAATTTTTTCAGATTACACTCCAAATTTTGATAAAAAGCATTATCTAGAATGCGAAAAATTATTCACTAATATCGCTCCATATTTTAATACAAAAGACAGGAATGACTCTACGGATATCGGCTATTTAGCAATGTTTATTGATGAAATTAGCAGAACTTTAAATATGAAATTTAATTTAGAACAAAGCGTGGATGGGTTTGTGTGCGATTATATTGTTCAATCTATTGAAAAAGTAGTTTAGTAATCCTTCGCTTAGCGTGGGGGTTCAAAGTGTTGGCAGTACCCCGTCTTGAGAAGAATTCTTATAAAATATGCAACTGGATTAGTATTTCAATTTAAATTTGGTATGAGTTTCTTAGCAAATGAGGGACGATACAATGTAGTGAACATAAACGATGAGTGGAAAAGATATAGTGAAATGGTCCCATTTTCCAAATGGGATGATTTAGTGTATATTGGAACGGCTAAACAAGGAGCAACAGAAGGGAAACAATTTGCAGTATATATGCGAGAAAAGAGAGCGAAATCATTATTACATTAATGAAAAGGAGTGTACGAATTGGGATATTTCAACCCTGAATTAATGAAAAACAATTTAGATCAGGAAGAAGCAATACAAATTGTAAAAAACTATATGAAGAGATTAGCAGAAACATATGAAGATAAAGAGTATGCAGCGGAAGTTATTGAACGTATTTACAATGAGGATACTACTTGTGAGGATATTGACTTTATTTTAGAGTGTAAAAAGCTACTATAGGGGTACCGCCACATGCCCATCAGCCTAACAGAAAAGGTTGTCCCAAAAACAATAAAAATGAACTTCATTGCTATAAAAGATTCTAATTTTTTGTTTTTGGGGCATTTTAAAATTTTAACTTGATGGTGATGTGGCGGTACCCAAAAAGAAGCGCAATAGTATATATGCTTGATGGGCATGTGATGCTATCCCTTATAAAAACAAGTATAAAAGCAGTGGATTTCGAAAGTGAAATCTCGCTGCTTTTAGCATTTAATTAAATAATTATTTTAATGCCTTCTTTAACGAACGGGAGCATTAGTTCAAGAAAGAACTTAAGAACCAAGATAAAATTCGGGTTTTCTATGGCTAAAAAATCAATAACGATATTTAACAAAGCCTTTATGTAACTAAGGTTAATTGTTTGTTTAAAAAATGGTTGCGAATTGGAATGTTATGGATTCAAAATAGAGTTAACAAGAGTTTATTCAAGCAACGGGGGGGCTACACATGATAAAAATATACTTTGGGAAAAGTTCTTCCCAAAATTACAATTTAGCTGTCCGCAGGGCAAAAAAATACTCAACTCGTTACGAAGAAGAAATCATAGGAAAAAGCCTTATCCATAAAGCGGATTACAGCCTCGAATCACTACCGAAGGCTTTAAAACTTTGGGAAAGCGTAAGGGGTTGGAAAAGCACAGAGTTATTTGTTAACGACGAACCAGCAGGTACAAATGAATTAAACACACTAAAACAAACATTAGACTGCTCTAAAAGGCGAAACGAAAGCTTGTTACCAGATGAGTATTGCAGTGAAGGTCTAAGCGATTATGATCAAGGGAAGTACTTTGGATGCAAACGATTAGATGTAGTGTTAAGGGACTTTGAATGGTCTGAAGGCTATTATTATGGGGACGAAATCCGAAACATATGGTATCGGCAGGGGAATTTGGATAAGGAAAATAAGACTTTTCATGTGGATAAAGAACGCATCATTAAACTATTGCTAGCAGAATCCAAGAAGAAACTTATTACGTTGTGCCCGTTTTTTAACCAAGATGACTTAATCCGCATGGTAAATGAACTCCCTTCCGATATTGATTTGAATGAGAATGAGAAGTTTATATTAGATGAGTCAGGAGTCGTTCCTATTGTTCGAACAATAGGAGAAATGAAATGGCGAGAGAACGAGAAAAATCGCTATTCCCTATCCATCAATTTAGACGGCGAGGATAAAGAAAAAGGTGAACCTACTCCTGAAACCACAAATATTTCATACAATGATATAGGTGGACTCGATCAGGAAATCCGTATGGTTCGTGAAAGCGTTGAAATACCATTTAAGTATCCTGAAGTGTTTGAACATCTCGGAATTTCCGCGTATAAAGGAATTTTATTTTATGGACCACCAGGAACCGGAAAAACCCAATTAGCCAAAGCGGTTGCTAATGAAACATCCATGAACTTTTATACGGTAAACGGTCCAGAAATCTTAGATAAATATTTTGGTGAGTCAGAAAGAAAACTAAGAGAAATATTTAATACTGCTAAAAATAATGCACCCTCGATAATTTTCTTTGATGAAATCGACGCAATTGCCTCTAAACGCGGGGATAGTCACACAGAAGTTCATTACAATAAAATCGTCACTCAATTATTAACGTTAATGGACGGAATGCAAGAGAGAGAGCAGGTTATCGTAATGGCTGCAACTAATCGCCAGAATAGTTTAGATCCCGCGTTAAGGAGACCAGGAAGATTTGACTTCGAAATTTATGTTGCTCCGCCAGATGAAAAGGGAAGGGAAGAGATTTTAAAAATTCACAGTCGAGAGATGCCCTTATCCGAGGATGTTGACTTAACCCAATTAGCAAAGACCTTGCATGGATACGTCGGAGCGGATATTGCTGCACTATGCAAAGAGGCTGCTTTATTTTCCCTAAGAAGACATGTAAAAGACATAGAGTCAGAAATCACAGATGTAGCTTCCATTTGTGTTTCTATGGATGATTTTAAACAGGCAAAGAATAAGATTATCCCAACAGCAGGAAGAGAAGTATTATCCTATAAGCCCAACGTAAAATGGTCAGATGTAATTGGACTCGATGAAACAAAAAAAGAGCTGGAGAAGAAGTTGATTAAGCCGTGGGTGATGAAACACAAGTATAAAGGCGTCCGAAAGATTAAAGGTCTGTTGTTACATGGACCAACCGGTGTAGGGAAGACTTATTTATCAAAAGCTCTTGCATCCGAGTTAAACATGAACGTCATTTCTTTAAAAGGCTCCGATATTCTATCCAAATATCACGGTGACTCTGCTAACAAGTTAAAAACATACTTTGAAAAAGCAAGAGAGCTTGCACCATGTATGATGATTATTGATGAAATTGATGCAATAACATCTTCTAGGGAAACCAACACAAGCGGAGCTGACTTAGTTAATGAACTACTCTCGCAAATGGATGGATACGATGAATTAACCGATGTATTGGTTGTCGGAACTACAAACTATATGAACAACATGGACCATGCTGTTCTAAGAGCCGGTCGCTTTGATTTGAAAGTGGAAGTACCTTTCCAAACTCACGAAGGGATTCGAGCATTACTCGGTTATTATCTTTCAAAATTGGAATTCCCCTATGATAAGTCATTACTAGAAAAAGAATTTTTTAACTTGAAAACCGGAGCAGATGTGGAAAGTGTTGTTAATCAGGCTATTTATGAAGCAATATGGAATGATGATTTAAAATTAACTCACACTCACTTTATTAACGCATTTGAACCAAACCCATCAGAGTCTTGTTAAGAAGCAGCCTTGATTAATTTTAAATGATTGCCGGTAGGAAGGTCTGTATCCTGACCTTCCTTTTTATTCATGCCGGATTAAGCATAGGCGCAACGATTACAGATATGAATAACACTTACTAGGGGTATGGAAACGATTCGTAGGTTGAGGGGTCACTTTAGGTAATATATCCAATTAAAGCTATCTCCTCAATAGTTCAGCAATCGGGCCATATTCTTAAATAAGGAGTACCGCCAGCATTTAGGAAAATAACCACGCTAAGAGTATGCAAGGTTCTATACAGTTTTTCGGCTCATTCAGTAACAAAGGAGAACTCTAAAACCGCGCCAGTATAGGGAAGTATATGAATAGGGTTATAGAAAAAGAAAAAGGCGAATTCCTTTTGAAAATAGGGATTCGCTTTTTTCTTGCTACCGATAATAGGACGTTATGTTAACTGATTATGAATACCCTATTCATACAAATTTGCACAAAATTGTCTTTGCTAATGGTACAATCAAAATCATGGAGAATATTATGTTAATTTTTTATGTAATACCATTTTTTCTTATATCCGGCACTTCAATATTTTTATTTTTCATGTCTGTTTCACCAAAAATTAAGGCTAAAAATCTATCATTGATAATGATCTGTTTAGCGATAAATCTACTCACAATTCCAATTTCTTGTTTGGTAGGTTCGTTTGTTTCTTTCTTATACAAATGAGGCGGCAACAGAATTTACATATAATAATCCACTTTATTTTTGGAAAAGATTTTTCTTTATTCAAATAATACCGCTTTTCATACTACTTTTAGCTTTGATACGGTGGTTTATCCGCAAGGGCAAAGAAAAAATCGACATATAAAATTTTTAAATGACTTCCAATAACGATAATTATGTAAATAAGCTGTCCATATGGACAGCTTATTGTATGTTTTTGCTTAGCGTGTTTTTTTCCGAAATGCTGGCGGTATCCCATGCCCATCAACTTAAGAATTCAGAATTACCCTAAAATGAAATTTTAGCTTGATGGGCATGGGGCGGTACACCTTTAATTAATTTCATTAATAATAAAATTAAAGAATCTTTATAGCGATATTTAATGGTAATATACTAATATAAAGTTTTTTAAAAAATATCATAATAATTTATTATTAGTTATTTTATTTCCATATAAGGAGAGATATTTATGATAAAACAAGATCTGTTGTATGAGAATGAATTGGTGAAAAATTATATTCAAGCGTATTATAAAAACCAAAGCGGGCTTTCAATATTAGCTGGTAATGTGTTTAATAGCCCTAATATACCTGGAACTTTAGTAGCAACGAATATGAGAATGTTTTTTTATACAGAAGTAATGAAAGTAAATAAGGTTCTTATTGAAATTGATTATAAAGAAATAATGAAGATTAATGAAAAGAAACAATCTATTGGGATGCTTAAGACTATCCCTTCAATTGTTGTTCATCTTAAAGAAGAAGAAATTTTTTCAACAATGGGAGATTTAGAAGCATTCTCTAAATTAAAATCTTTTTTTAGTGTAATTCCAGTAAATAAATAAGTATAAATTCATATATGGGGTAGGATGCCACATCCATCAAGCTAAAAAATTGTATCCATAAAACGAAAAAAACGCTATTCTTTTTGTAGAAATATACAGAAAGGATGGCGTTTTTGTATGAATCTATCGATTCAAGATGAGTTTCATTTATTCGCTGAAGAACTACAGCGATATCTATCTCCACATATCTTCCAACAACTCGCACAGGAGACAGGTTTTGTAAAACGTAAAAGTAAGTATGGCGCACGAGATATGGCTGCTTTATGTATTTGGATCAGTCGACATGTAGCAAGCGATTCTCTCACTCGATTATGTAGTCAGCTTTATGCAAATACAGCTACACTCATGAGTCCAGAAGGACTTAATCAACGTTTTAACCGATGCGCTGTTTTATTTCTACAGCGTATATTCTCTCTTTTAGTCAAAAGCTAACTAAACGATTCGTCTCAAATCCAAAACCAATATACTTCTTATTTTCAACGTATAAGTATTTTAGATGCTACTATTTTTCAAGTACCCAATCATTTATCCCCTATTTATCCTGGTTCAGGAGGATGTGCACAAACAGCCGGTATTAAGATTCAACTAGAGTATGATTTACATAGTGGGAAATTCCTCAATTTTCAAATGGAACCAGGTAAAAATAATGATAAAACCTTTGGTACAGAGTGTTTAGATACCTTATGCCCAGGAGATTTATGTATTCGAGATTTCGGATACTTATCTCTAAAAGATTTAGACCAGATGGATCAACGAGGGGTCCCACCCACATTTTAACGAGAATATACGCTAAGAAAATTTTTACATACACTGAGTTAGATTGTCTATTCTAACTATGACGCTTTTTGTAGTGATTAGGGATGCGACCTAGATACAAGAAAAAACGGGTCATAATTTGGACTGTAATTCCAGTTATGACCCGTTTATAAACTAGTATTGCACCTTTGATTTATACGTCTTATATTTTTCATGATCATTATTCGTAAAATTATCAATATGTCAACCATTCAAACAGTCAAATATAGACGATCCGTTAATGTTTCAATTAAAGGACTCATGTTTTGAATTGAATTTCGATATCTTTCACTATTCTTCATAGTGTCTAATGTTTCTTTATCTGGCCAAATGCTTACTACACCAAAAGAAGTATTATCGTTTTCAATGCTAGGCTCTAAGAAATATGCACTAATACAGCCTGCCTCTTTGTTGATAGGTACGAGCACAAGCCGTCCCATTTCTCGAAGCTGTTCTTCCATTCCCGCTTTACAATCTAAAGTTACCACTCTAACAAACATTAAATTCCCTCCTAAAAATTATTTATTTAGAACATATATTTCAACAGACCTTTATTTCTATTGTTGAATTGTTTTAGTAATTCTCATTTCCCTTAACCAGCAAAATGAGAATGATTTTATAAGACAACCTTTTCATTTAACCAAGAATCAATTTTAGTAAGAGATTCCTTTGAAGAGGTATTATTAAGTGCCTGGTGTAATACAGCAATCGTTGTACGTTTTAAGATAGATTGCCAAGCATATTCAGCTTCTTTCATTACATCGGATAATAGACAGGTTGTATTTTCTTTTAATTGAAACATTGTATGAAAGATGCCATTTGAACGATAAAGAGATTCTAAGCCTTCTACAGCAATATACACATCATATATTCGAATATTTTCAGGAACAGCTTGTAATTGAAAGCCTCCTTTTACACCTGGCACTGAAGAAACAAGCCCTGCTCGTACAAGTTTTCTCATTAATTTTTGAAGATAAGTTGGAGAAACATGTAGTTGTTGACTTAATGATTCACCTGATAACATAGCACGCTTAGGTAAACGATTAAGCAATAAAAGAGCATATACAGCTTGTTCCACGCCAGCCGTCATTTTCATGCGTCATCATTCTTTTTTAATGATTGTTTTTGCTGTTCTTCTTTCAATTTTTCAGGTGTAACATCATTACCTAAAGGGTCTAATATTGTTAACCCTGTAACTGTGCTGTTTACTTGACCACGAATAACTTGAAGATATTCTTGACGTAATTCTTGACGCTCCTTTAATTCTGTTTGTGTTAAACCATCTTCTTTTTGTTTCTTAGCTAATATGTTAATTCGATTTAAAATTTCAATCATTTCTTTCTCCACCTTTCTTTTTATAAAAGTTCTTGTGCAAGTAATCTATAAGACTGTAGTCTTGCTTCATGACTATGACTGATTGTCCCAATCACAGCTTCATTAATACCAAAATTTTCATCATGTGCACGTAACGTATTTGCAACATCTTTTGCATTCCCAACTAAGAATCGTTTACGATTATTCTGTATATGCATCTTATCCATTTCGGTATAAGAATAATTTAATGCTTCCTCAGGAGATAATATTTGCAAAGGCATCCCTTTATCTAAAAATAATAAGTTTAAATCTAAACTAGCTGCATGATATTCAGCTTCTTCAGCTGTTTCTGCCGCCATCACGAAATAACCAACATTAATTTGAGGGTTTTGCATAAACTCCGAAGGAGTGAAATTTGTACGATAAGACTCCAACATTTCGGCAGATAATTGTCCACTAATGAATTGAGCAAACGAATATCCAATACCAAATCGTCCTGCTTGTGCAGCGCTGCTGCCACTAGATCCTAATAGCCAAACTTCAGGTAATGGAGCACTCAATGGAGCTGCCAGTGTACGATTATATAGATGATCAATAGGCATCGTTTCTGACATAAACATCATCGTTTCCACTAATTTATCGTACTGGTTGAACAGGTTCGGTTGTTTTCCTTCATGTAATGCAAGAGTAGAAAATTGGTCACCACCGGGTGCACGGCCTACACCGAAATCAATTCTATTAGGATATAATGTCGTTAATGTTTTAAATATTTCAGCCATTTTTAATGGAGAGTAATGCATCAGCATGATTCCACCAGAACCAACACGAATTTGGTTCGTCACTGATGCAATATGGGCAATCAATATTTCAGGTGAAGCACTAGCTAAGTTTGCAGATCCATGATGTTCGGAATACCATATTCTTTGATATCCTAAACCATCTACTAATTGAGCTAATTCAATAGTATTTTGTATAGTTTCATGAGGAGTCTGTCCATTTGAAACTGGAGTTTGATCCAAAACACTTAATTTCATAAAAAAACCTTCTTTCGTAGTTTATATAGATACTTAATATCCATAATTGGAGCGTATTTTCATTTCAATATTGATTTAATAAAAATTTCGCCCGATTCTTTACTTTGATAATTTACTTTTTATTGCGCCTTTAGTATTGGGGGAACCTCTTTGTCGATGGTCCCCCTACAATAGTAAAATACATTATTAAATAGTAATGATTAAAGTTTTCCATTCCAGTAAGTTACTTCATCAACCCCTAATCTTACTGTTGGGAATCCTGGTTCTCTTGCTTTACCAACAGCAAGCATTAGGATGTTAACTAAGTTTTCTGGGACATTAAATTCCTTACGGAATTCTTCAATGCTGTAGCCAAGCATAGGTACGGTATCGTATCCTCTTGCCTTTGCAGCTAGCATGAGTTGCATGGCTACTAGACCACCATCAAGCATTTGCCATTCTTTTTTTACTTGTTCACTTACAGAACCATAATATCCCTGTACACTGTTGTTGATTCTGTCTTTAATTTCTTCTGTCATATACCCCGCATCTACAGCTCTTTGATTGATTTTATCAGCGTTCTCCATTGAATAAGCATTCATGTCTCCTAACACCACAATAACTGCGGATGCATCAACCACTTGTTGTTGTCCTGAAGCCATTGGAAGTAGCTTCTCTTTAAGAGTAGAATCTGTAAATACCATAAAACGCCAAGGATTTAGATTTGTTCCACTTGGTGCAAGAATAGCCTCTTCAAGCAGCTCTTTAATTTCTTCTTCTTTGATCTTAACTAAAGGATCATAAAAGCGAACCGAACGACGTTCGCGAATCACGTCATAAAAATTTGCAGTACGATTTTCTTTTTTCATATTTTTACTACCTCCATCATGTATGATAATTAACTCGTTATGCATGAGGTGTTCAATGAATAAAGTCACAACACTCTTGTTCATAAGTTGCTAACAAACCCTATTATGGTATAGTACTGATATAATGAAAAGTACGCACTTTTTCGTGATATAGACACTTTTTCGTAATATAGGCACGAAAAAGTACCTATTGGATATATAAAGGAGTTCATTATGAAGAAGGAATACAATAATCGAATCGAAGTGGTTTTAGAAGTTATTGGTGGAAAATGGAAATCGCATATTTTATATCACTTAACAAGAGGTCCTATACGAACAGGTGAATTAAAACGCTTGGTAACTGGTATTACACAAAAGATGCTCACCGAGCAATTAAAAGAGCTCGAAAAAGATGGCTTAATATCTAGAAAAGTATACAATCAAGTGCCACCAAAAGTTGAATATTCCCTTACAGAACATGGAGAATCGTTAAAAAAAGTTTTAAAGGTACTTTGTGATTGGGGAGGAGATTATATTAAGCATAGATACCCTAATGGTGAAGTCATAGTAAAAAATAGTGATGATAATTGACTACCATTTAGCTCCGAACTCAAGTTGTATCAAGTGTCTATTTATCTCTAATTTACAAGTTGAACAGTATTAGATATTGACAAGGGAAACCTACATCTCCAGCGTTTAGAAAAGGATACTCCAGAGGAAGCCAAACAACTAAGTTCTAAACTCTATCACATGTTACCTCGGGTTAAACTTGCAGACCTACTTCTAGAAGTGGCGAACTGGACAGGCTTCGAGCAACAATTTATTCATGCATCCACAAACAAACCACCTAAAGAGGAAGAAATCATTATTACACTTGCTTCACTTATGGCTATGGGAACAAATATTGGACTTACGAAAATGGCAGAGGCTACACCAAATATCTCTTATCATCAGTTAGCTAATGCAAGTCAGTGGCGTATGTACGATGATGCACTAAATCGTGCTCAGGCGATATTGGTTAATTTTCAACATCGGCTACCTTTGGCTTCTTACTGGGGTGACGGTACTACTTCATCATCGGACGGAATGCGTGTTCAAATTGGGGTGTCTTCTTTGAGTGCTAGCTCGAATCCACACTATGGATCTGGTAAAGGAGCGACTATATATAGATTCGTAAGTGATCAATTTTTTTCCTTTTACACAAAAGTTATTAACACGAATGCAAGAGATGCTATACATGTGATTGATGGGTTACTTCATCATGAATCTGATTTAATGATTGAAGAGCATTATACGGATACAGCCGGCTATACTGATCAAGTATTCGGCTTAACTCACTTGTTGGGATTCCGTTTTGCACCCCGATTAAGGGACTTATCAAGTTCTAAATTGTATACAATTGGTTCACCTAAAGATTTTTCAAATATAGAAGGTCTTATAAGGGGACAAGTGAATATGAAATTGATTTATGAAAATTATGATGACGTTTTACGTATAGCCCATTCAATTCGAGAAGGAAAAGTGTCCGGTGCACTAATTATGGGCAAATTAGGTTCTTATACTCGCCAGAATAAAGTAGCAAAGGCATTAAGAGAAATGGGTAGAATTGAAAAGACTATCTTTATTTTAGATTATCTTTCAGATAAAACGTTACGTAGAAAAGTCCAACGAGGATTAAACAAAGGGGAAGCAATGAATTCACTAGCAAGAGCAATATTTTTTGGGAAACACGGAGAATTCCGTGAACGTGCTCTCCAAGACCAATTGCAACGAGCAAGTGTATTAAGCATTCTTATTAATGCCATCATTATATGGAACACCGTATATTTAAGCAAAGCTGTAGAAATGCTAAGAAGTACGCATGGGTTTAACGCAGAACTATTAAAACATATCTCACCACTAGGATGGGAGCATTATCAACTTTTTAGGTGAGTACCGATTTAATATGAAAGATACTACAACGCTAGAATCCCTTCGTCCTTTACAACAAGTCTAAAAATAAGAGCCGGATTTTTCTTAGAGTAGAAAGTCCGGCTTATTTTATGTCGAAATTTGCTTAGCGTATATTTTCGTTAAAATGTGGGTGGGAACCCATGCCCATCAAGTTAAGCTTATATAAGTTTAATTTTACATGAGATTTTTTCTTTCTTTTAAAGATCCAGTGTAAGTTCTTTAAAGATTTGCATACCAAATAAATCCTATTGGGTTTCAATTTTTTTGGATTACGCTACTTGATTGTGAGACATAGAAAATTTGTATACGACGCCTAAGATATCAAAGACTGTTTTCTTCTCATACCTATGGGATTTTCGTCCGTTTTTCTGTAAGAGATTGAACAAACGAAACAATATCTTTGTTAATTCTCGGGTGTCTTTTTGTAAAGATTGATAAATAAGTGGAAAATAATCTTTTATGATATAAATCGCTTTATATTCGCTTAATTCTCGTTTCTTCTTGATGAGGAGTAATTGGCGCATTTGAAACATGGTGGAGGAACAAAGAAGGATACTTATTAATTGCCCGTATAAGTGACATTCTAGTCGTTCTAATTTTACAGAATTACAGTGATGAATACGAAAAAATGATTTCCATGTTTTAAAGATAAGTTCAATTTGCCATCGTAAGGAGTAAAAATCGTATACTTGCTCCTTTGGTAGATATTCCAAAGGAATATTTGTAATGTAAAAGTTAATTGCACTAAGCCGCTTACTGCGTTCTTTATAGGTAATTTGCTTCTTATGTTCTTTAGATGCTAAATCCTTTTGTCTACGTTGCATTTGCGTTTCAGTTAATTTATACAGAATTCGTCTTGCAGGAAGCTTTTGATACATTCCAATATAAATCTCAGGAATTTCATATGTTTCACCTGACTACAATTGATTAATGAATTGCTCCATATCTAATTGGATGTACTCAGAGTGCTTTTTTATTGTTCCATTTTGAAAGTATTCAGGCTCTTTATTCTTCTGATATATACGTGTATTGAGTTTTAATCTTGAAATAAAATAAGCATTACACTCTTCTATAGTATGTAAGTCTTTTAAGTCGAAATATCCTAAATCACGTATACATATATCGTTAGGTTGAAGGGACTTTAAACAAGTAGAACCATACGTTTTATCATTGTGCTTTCCTGATCCTACATGAACATGTAGAAACTGACCACTTAGTAAATCATACTCTAGTTGAATTTTCACACCAGCATTTTGACCACTACCTTCTGAACCTTGATATGTAGAAGAAAATTTATCTGGAACCTGAAAATGTGTAGAATCTAATACACGAATACGCCGAAAATAGTTTGTATACAAAGTTGGAATCTTGCTAGAAGAACAAAATTGTTGGTGAAGTAAATGCGCTAAGAGTTGTTGTAACAACTGTACAGCTTGAGAATTAAAGCGCTGATTGAGTCCTTCTGGACTCATAGAAATACCTGTGTTGGCTTCTAATCGACTACATAGTTGTGTCAATGAAGTGTTTACTATGTTTTGGTTTTGGCTTAACCAAACACAAAGAGCTACTAAATCTTGTGCACGATATTTACTTTTTCGTTGAACAAATCCTATCTCTCTAGCTAATTGTTCTAAAGCATGTGGTGACATATATCGCTGTAATTCTTTGGTGAATAATTGTAATTCATCAGAAATTGATAGATTCATAGAAAAACGCCATCCTTTCGTATATGTGGTTAACAAAAGAATAATATTTTTTATAGTATGGATATAAATCCATCTTAGCGTGATGGCGATAGGATACCACCAAAAAAATAGGAAAAACATATCCTAGAATCCCCTTTGGGATGAATAAACTACTTTTCTACGCTAACCAATTACTATTTAGAAAGAAAAAAGTACCGTTTCTTATATTAAATGTATCGTTATTGTACAATTGACACATTTAATATAAGAGGATACCTAACATGAATAAAGTGTCCATTTATGAGGAACAATATAAAATAGAGGGATATTATTGGGGGATTGAACCGAATTCAGCTTGTTATCAACTTATACAGTTAATGCCACCTACCAAGCGGTTTAAGCTGTTAGATATCGGTCAGCGCCTGTCTGCCCATGCGGTATAGATAATAGAGAATTGGACACCATTAACTTGAGCTTCAATATTCCAATTTAAAAAGGAGGTATGTATATGGAATTTAGAACGAAAGATCTGATGATCCGTATCGTTGCTGCTGGAAATGACGACATAAATCATGGTGGGGGCGCTCATCAGGTCATTGAGCCTCGGGGCTGCGGTGCGTGCTCGAGGTGTAGTGGTTGTACTACATGCACTTCATGCTCTAGATGCACGGGCCACACCAACTGTGGGATCAGCATTTTCGTAGCTGAACGCATCATCAACAACCCCGAAGAGTTCTCTTTGCTGAAAGCAGAACTGAAACAGGCATTGGAGAGTGTGGAACTCCAAGAAAAGATACTGAACATCGCAAAAGATCCAACTGAAGAGCATCGAAGAAGCGAAGGCAATGGAAAATAGACTGAGTGCCCTACTTGAAGAAGTGAGGCAACAAAAAGGGTTGCTACAACCGAACAGCCAGACTACCGATACCTAAAAGTCATTATATGGAGAGGTGCTTTATGTCATCTGTTTTCTACAAGTCTGTATTAGACCTTGAATTTCGTTCGAATCGCTGCTACGACCTTGTCCCGTTTGATCGCTTGTCAACCGCGTATCGTGAGGCGTATGCAGACTTGCAGAAGGATCCTGATTTCTTCGGGATTCTTCTGCCTAAAAATCATACAAGCCTCGGGGTCAAATCTGCATGCCGCAATGTAGCATCGCTTTTTTACTCGTTACAAGAAGCAGGTCCGCTTCCTCACGATGTAAAATCGGCCTTGGAAAAAACAGGTGAGGGATCTGTTAGAGAACTTGTCTTGGATGGAATTTTAGAAATGAAGTGGAACGGGGCGTTTCTTTCGGGTGCTGATGCCCATCCGTTCATTTGTGAATCCGCTTTGTCCGTTTCTGCTAAGGACCCTCTTGCCAAATTGTCCATCGCTGCCCTTACATACGCACAAAACTTAGAAATCAATGAAGCAGCCAGCCTGTCCGCAAGGCTCTATTTTTACAATCGGATGCCTGTCACTCCTGAGTGGAAAGCAATATTTTCATCGACAGACTCTATTTTGCGCCATGTGACTCCTTCGGGCGGGGTCAATCAAGACGTACTCGAAAAGCATTGGGCAAAAGTTTCGAAACGTCCTTCCCATGACGGATGGATGGTGTGGCGGTCTCGACAAAAGCGGGCATCGTTAAGTGAGTCAACTGGGACTTATAAGTTGTATCTGAGTCCGCATTGTGAATTCCTGCAAGAAGCGTTTTCAGCGATGTTGGATGTTCTGACGGAAGTGAAAGTTCCCATTTTTAAGATCGGCAGTGATGTGTACGGCATGTTGCGGCCCGATAAGATGGTCGCATATTTCACAAATTACGAGGAACTACAGGAGACCGCACATAAGATTGGACAGAAACTGCAGGGGTGCCCCGCTCATGGAGTTCCTTTCACATCCAATCTTGCGGGTGACGGACTGCTATCGTGGGGAGTGGACCCGCCAAAAGAGCATCAGCAGGTGCTTGGTTGGCAGGAGCGACAGAGTTGGCGCTTGTGGCTTACCAATCGCTTGGCTACATACCTGTTACTGGCCAAAACAGCGCACTCCGGTCATCTGGAGCCATGGCAATTCGCTTTAGACCGCCTGCGGATGGACGGGGTGGACACGGAGAACTGGCGGCCGTTGCAAACGATTTGGGAAAAGGGTTGGAGTCGGGAGGAGGAGTGAGCGGATGTCTGTCACAGGAATTTTTGTATTGCCGGCCGATGTGATTCTAACGCCTGCCAAGGAGTTCTCGAAGGACATACTGGAGCAAATGGAATGTGAAGAGGAGTCCTATGCCATATCGCGTCCAGGATTGCGTTCGACGGCCAAAATGATAGATGCGGCAACGACGGCTTTGCTGAAAGAGTTTCAGACGCCAAAAACGATCGTCCAAGCCGTTCTCAATTTCAGCATCACACAACAATGCGATCCTGAAGAAGCGATTGAGGGGGCTTACCCGTTGTTAAAAAACATGATCTCTGCTCGTTTCCTCGTTCCCCTAGGTTCTGAAGAAAGTAAAAAAATCGTGTCTACCCTGCAACCTGGAACGATGTTCGGCAACTACGAAGTGGTTCGAGTCATTCAAGTGCTGGAAGACACGGAATTGTATCAGGTACAGGACGCGTCGGGACGCATTGCTGCTCTGAAGATGATCCGTCCGGGTGACCATCTGGAGATGGCAGGATCGTTAAAACGGGAAAAAGCGGTTCTCCAGCACCTGAAAGGGCCTGTTTTCCCCACTTTGCTTGAAGCGGGGATGTATCAAGATCGAGAATACCTTTTCCTGGAATGGGTCTCTGGTGTTCACGCCCATATCGCCGCCAAAGAATATCTCAAACTTCCCTTCATCGAGAGCAGGCGTAAACTGTTGTCCCTCTCGTGCAACATTCTGGAAGCCTATTCTTGTCTTCACCAGCAAAAAGTCATTCATGGCGATGTCCATGAGAAGAACTTACTGGTTGAAAGCGATGGTAGCGTTAAGATTCTGGACTATGGCTTGGCGAGGTCAGAGATTCTCAATCATCTTGGAGAACCACCAAGGGGCGGCATGGGGGAGTATCTGGAACCCGAATATGCAAAAGCACGTCTTGAGAATCTCAGACCGCCGAAAGCATCGATTGCGGGAGAGCAGTACCAGTTGGCTGTCTTGTTGTACTACTTGTTCACCGGTTCTCATTATCTGAAATTTGCTGTGGAGAAAAAGGAAATGAGAAGGCAGATTGCGGAAGATCATACGTTGCCTTTCTTTGTTCAGTCCGCACAACCTTGGCCTGAAGTGGAGGCGGTGTTGGCAAAAGCATTACACAAGGACCCGTCTGAGCGTTTTTCGTCTGTTGCAGAATTTTTAGAAGCATTGAAACAGGTGGCTGTATCGGAACAACAGGATGAAATGCCCAACCGGTTAGAAGCACGCACTCTCCTTTTAGACGAAACTTTGAGAGAGGTTCTGAAACGGGCCGGAACGGACGGATCCTTGTTCCAAACGGGTATCACCTCAGAGCCTACTTGCTCCCTTAATTTCGGAGCGGCTGGGATTGCTTACTTTTTTTACAGGCTCGCTTGTTTGCAGAACAGCCCTGCTCTGTTGGCTTTGGCAGATCAATGGGCATCCAAAGCGGCCCATCAAGCTGGGAATCCGAACTCATTTTACAGCGCTCCTGAACTGATCCCTGAGAAGGTCGGACTCGTTTCGCCTTATCACACCGTAAGCGGGGTGTATTGTGTTCAGGCGTTGATCAGTCAAGCGATGGGCGATATGGTCTCTTTGCAACATGCACTTAATGATTTTGTTCAAGTTTCTCTGCAACCTTGTGAGAATTTGGATCTGACTCTCGGCAAGTCGAGTACATTGCTTGCTTGCTCTCAGTTGTTGGATGTTCTGCCGGACAACGATTTAATCGATCCGCAACCCTTGTTGAAATTGGGAGATTGCACGCTGCAAAGCATCTGGGCTGAAATTGATACTTTGCCCCCAATTCAGCAGGCTACAGAGCTTTCTTTTTTAGGAATTGCACACGGATGGGCAGGTATTTTGTATGCAACGATGCGATGGTGTCAATCGGCGAACCGCACATTCCCCTCATCTTTGGTTGATCGTCTGGAAGAGTTGGCTGGTTGTGCAGAAGTGTTCGGCCGAGGAGTTCGATGGAAACGGAAGTTAGGATCAAGACGTTCTGACGATTATACCGCGGGATGGTGTAATGGCAGTACGGGATTTGTTTTTCTGTGGACATATGCCTATGAAATGCTGAATGCGGAAAAGTACCTGACGCTGGCTCAAAAGGCGGCATGGAATGCGTGGGAAGACACGGAGCGGATGGCGGATTTATGCTGCGGTTACACGGGTCGAGCTTACTCTTTGCTGAATGTCTACAAATATACTGGCGACAAAGAATGGGTATACCGCGCCCGCGAGTTAGCCAATCGGGCAGCGAACCTTATTCAAACCTATGCTTTCACGAAGGACAGTCTTTATAAAGGCGAAATCGGTGTTGCTCTCTTAGCCGCTGATTTGAGCAAGCCGGAGATGGCCTGCATGCCGTTTTTTGAGAGAGAAAAGCGAGGTTAATATGAACAACGTGTCAGGACGAAGCACCCGATACATAATTGGGGTCCCACCGCATCTCCATCAAGCTAAAAAATTGTATCCATAAAACGAAAAAAACGCTATTCTTTTTGTAGAAATATACAGAAAGGATGGCGTTTTTGTATGAATCTATCGATTCAAGATGAGTTTCATTTATTTGCTGAAGAACTACAGCGATATCTATCTCCAAGTATCCTTCAACAGCCCGCGCAGGAGACGGGTTTCGTAAAACGTAAAAGTAAGTATGGCGCAAGAGATTTGGTCGCTTTATGTATTTGGATTAGTCAACACGTAGCAAGCGATTCTCTTACTCGATTATGTAGTCAGCTTTATGCAAGTACAGCTACACTCATGAGTCCAAAAGGACTGAATCAACGCTTTAATCCAGCAGCTGTCACATTTCTTCGAGAAGTCTTTACTTCTCTTCTCACACAAAAACTCTGTTCAAATCACTCACTTTCTGCACATATAATCTCTACTTTCAATCGTATCCGTATTCTAGATGCAACAGTGTTTCAACTACCTGATCAATTCGCCACTGACTATCAAGGTTCAGGTGGGAGTAGTAATAAAGCAGGCGTGAAAATCCAATTGGAATATGATTTACTTAGTGGTCAATTCCTTAACGTGCAGCTTGGACCAGGAAAGAATAATGATAAAACATATGGTACCATCTGTCTTGAAACCGTAGAAGCAGGCGATTTGTGTTTACGTGATCTTGGTTACTTCGATTTAGGAGACTTACAAACCATTCATGATAAAGAGGCTTACTATATCTCACGGTTGAAGTTGAATACACGCATTTATATCAAGAACCCTGAACCAGAATACTTCAATAATGGTACGTTAAAAAAGCAAACAGAATACATCCAGCTTGATATGACACAAATGATGTCTAGTCTAATCCCTGGTGAAACGATGGAAATCCCCGAGGCATACATTGGCCAAAATCAGAAACTTCCAGCACGTGTCATTATCCATCGTTTAACCGATGATCAAACACAAACACGTCTGAAAAACCAAGCGATACGCGAAAAGAAGAAAGGCATTGTCATGAAGGATAAAAGTAAACGTTTAATGGGCATGAATGTATATATCACGAATACGTCGCTAGAAGAAGTACCGACGAACTACGTGCATTCATTATATTCACTTCGTTGGCAGATTGAAATTTTGTTTAAAACGTGGAAGTCATTCTTTGAAATTGATAAATGTCAAAATATAAAAAGAGAACGCCTAGAGTGCCATTTATATGGACAACTGATCGGCATTCTCCTCTGTTCTTCTACGATGTTTCAAATGCGCCAGTTTCTGCTTGAAAAGAAAAAGCAGGAGCTGAGTGAATACAAAGCGATTTACATAATTAAAGATTACTTTCCGTTACTGTTTCAAGCGATAGCTGTTGGCACAGAAGAATTTTTAAAAATTCTGCATCGCCTTTATCAACTGCTCAAAAAGAACGGTCGTAAATGTCATAGACATAAGAAGATGACCGTCTTTGATATTCTAGGGATTGTGTATAAAACGACGGTGAAGCATAGACAAGCTGCCTAGCGAAAAAATCACGTTTTAATAGGCTTATTTAGCATGCCTACTTTTTTATCACTTGCTAGTTTTGAAACAAGGATCATTTCGTATCTAGTAATTTACTTTGTTAGCTTGATGGACATGGGGTGGGACCCCTTATTAGACAGAGGTACCATTCTTTCAACCGAATACAAAGATTCAAGGAGGTGGTCGGCAACACTCTATCTACAAATATAAGTATCTCATAAAAATAGATACCCTTGGGTTTATAGGTACATCCCGTCCCTAAAAAACCTAACTTAATCATACGAGAAGGTGAGAACGATGGAGGAGGACATCTTCAAGCTGTTCTTACAGCAAGGTTCATGGGCCATGCTTGCAGGATAGTTATTATGGGCAAACAACAAAAGAAATGAGCAAAGTGAAGATAAGTATCAAACAGTAATTGAAAAGAACCAAGAAGTCATCGAAGAACAAGCAAAAGCGTTTGAATCTATCTCTAAAGATGTATCAGAAATCAAACAACAACTCTTTGAAGGAGACGATAAATCATGACAAAACACATTGTAGATCATTTATATAATGACCATGTAGCGAATTTAGAGAGTTACGGTATCCCTCATGCGGCGTATGCCTATGGATGTTATGTAAGTGTGAATGATGCCATTGTGGAGGCGAAAGATTTTTTGGCCAGAGTAAATCCTAACGCAAAATTTTTAGTGTTAGATGTGGAAGATGATACACTTTCATCGATAAAAGAGAATTAGCAGAAGCGTCCCGAGCATTTATTGATGAAAGTGTAAAGCTGAAGGCTGGAAGATAGTTTTATATGTAGCTCATCACATGTATGGTGAATACAATTTACAACATGTACAAGCAATTTTATTTGGTTACCGCGTTATGGCACAAATGATGGTTCTCCACAAAAGAAACCTTCTTATCCATGTTGTTGTATGTAACATCGGCTATGTTAGTTGAGCCTGTGTAGTTAGAAATGAAGAACCCAGTATCCGCCATCTTCCCTACAATGTTAGCATTCTTAAGATTAAAGCTAGAACCACCATTAATATTCGTACTAGATCTTAGTGAATATTTGTCATGATCTATGGTGATGTCTTTATCTGCATTCCCATTAATCGTTAGCTTTCGGCTACCACTCAAAGAAAACTCCAAATCTTTTTTAAATTGTATATTTTTCATAATATTAATCGTTGTCACAGATACATCCAGTATTGCTGCCTCAAATTCTTCGAATGTTGAAACATCCTTTTCTGTTGCTTCATCTGGCACTGCATCCAGTTTCTGATTTTCTTGTTGGCCTTGAACAACTTCTTCCTTTATTTGTTCTACTTTCTTTTATTTTATTTTATTTCATTTCATCCATTGACGGTTGCTGCTGAATGGGTACATTTAATTGTTGTTCCTCTGTGTAACTAGGTTGTACGGACGTTAATAAAATACCTGCCGTTGTCACGGTTGTTCCCGTTGCTTTTAAATTATATTTCAATTTCGATTTTTTTGTCATGCGAACTCTCCTTGTTTTTTGTTAGGTTATGAAATGATGGTAGGAATCTCTCTTTTTTTACTGTATGGCTGGTCATGATAGTTTGCTAGAATATCGAATGCAAACCAGAACAAAGAGTACATTTCCTTTTCTAATGTGACAGATAGAAACAAGCTGTTTTAGGAGAAAGAAAAAGATACAGCAGGTGTATACTTCAAATCGTCTCTTTCTTATCACATAGAAAAATTCAGCATGCTTTTGTTCGTTACATTTCCCAAGCTGATACAGAAGAAAATAGTAAACGAGCATTCCTTAGTGAAATATTAATACAATTTAAAGTGTTTTTATTCTTTTCATAATTGTATGTGTGATGTATATTAATCGAAAAGGTTTTATTTTTAAGTGTTTTCGGATGTGTATTTTACAGATATACACATGGGATATTGTATTTTATTCATCAGAAAGATAGGGGTTTTAGAAATATAATCTGTATTATAAGTTGTTGAAAAAACGTTGAGATGATAGAGTGAGGAAAGGAAAATACTCTCTTTTAAAACGTGTATAAAATGCTAGAACATAGTAAGTGCATTTCGAGGGACTTTTGATATAGAAACTTGAGGGAATTAAGAGTACGGTATATGTTAAAAGATGTGTAAAATCAAATTTATCCGTATACAAGGTAAAAAATGATATGGTGTGATTTGTTCTTTTGTGAGAATATGTGAATAAGCTTTTTTTTATGTTTGATTTTTTTTGTCACTTATTATTTTATTATTTTATGGTCCTCAGTGTATATATTGGGGGCTTTTTTATTGTAGACAAAAAGTCCATTGCGATGATGAGGCCAATGGGGTGTAGCCTTAGAGGCTGGAAGCAACTAAGACGGTTTGTTTGATGGTAAGATTTATCCGCAAATACACAAATGTATTTTTTACCGAACGAAAGGAAATGTTAACTTTGAAAAAAGTAGGAGAGTATCCGTTTGAGTCAATGATGGAGTCGACATCTATTTTCTTAGATTTTCTCCCTCAAAAAGAACCCAAGTACGATTGGGTGCTTTCTTACGATTAGTCAACTGTTTTTTAGAGTTCTAATTGATTAAATGTCAGAGATTTTAAGTCAATTAGAATGCAAACCAAATACCCTTAATA
This sequence comes from Bacillus cereus group sp. RP43, assembly GCF_040459645.1. Lineage (NCBI taxonomy): Bacteria > Bacillati > Bacillota > Bacilli > Caryophanales > Bacillaceae > Bacillus > Bacillus cereus group sp. RP43. Next base: position 162,034 of record NZ_JARVHQ010000003.1, on the reverse strand, counting down.
TGTGTCCATTTTTTACTAGGGGGAAGATATGGTGTGATGAATGAAACTATGGTTTCAGGCGGTTAACTGATAATCATAGTACATATTATGTGTAATGAGGTAGAAGAGAAGCTTCAATAACTTATTTACACATGCAATGGACGCAACTTTATGACATTTGTTATAAGGTTGCGTTTTTAATTTATCGTAATACTCAACAATATGATTTTGTCCGTAACGTCGTTGTTTAATCATGTTTTGGATGATGAGGAAAAGGAGCTTCCGGAAATGTTTATTTCCACTTTTATTGATTTTATCTTTAAAAAAGGTTTTACCGGATTGAAAACGGCGTATATCAATGCCAGCAAATGCATTGAGTTGCTTGTTATTATTAAAACGAGTAATATCTTCTATTTCAGCAATCAAGCGTACGGCAGTATTCGGCCCAATCCCAGGAAGACTGAGAATGATATCGTATTCTGTACGTTGCTCGGCTACATACACCATCTTGTTAATACAGCATTCTTTTTGGCGAAGAAGCTCTTGATAGCGCTTTGCGTATAATTTGAGTTGATCTCACAGAACATCGTTCTGAGAAACAGCAGGATAGGAAGTTTTCGCTATTTCAAGTATCTGAATCGCTTTTTTCTCCACCGTGATATTTGATACTTTTTATCGGTGTTGGCACGAATACGATTTTTTATAATAGTTTTAGAAAGACCTAAAACACAATCTGGGTGGGGGAATAGTTGAACGAAATTTAAAAACAAATCAGATTTACTGGTAAACATTCTTTCCAATTCTGGAAATGTTAATTGGATTACTTTATGAATATGGCTGCGAATCATTGATAATTCACCATCCAGTTCGCTATATAATCTAGAAAGAGATTTTAACTGATAGAATAAGTTATTAGTTCCAGTAGATACCCTTCGGGTAACTATAAAATGAGTAAGAGCTAATCGGTGTGCATCGCTTCGGTCTGTCTTATGAATCCGCAAGGAATCACATTGTAGTTTGGCTTCTAATGGGTTTAATAAACAATATGTATACTGGTTATCTTGCATAAATTGTTATAGCTATCTGGAATAGATCCCTGTTGCATCGAACACAATTTCAGGTGATTCACCAGTCTCATCTGTAAGCTTATGTATCTTTTCTTGTAGCTTTTCAAAATCAGGCTTAGAATGCTTGTTTTCGCTTTATAATACACATTGTTTTTGTGTATTATAAATTATCATATAACTTTTACCCATACTGACATCAAGTGCAGTTACGTGTTTCATATAGTTCCTCCTCAGGTGGAATTGAAGTCTTCAACTTACACTTATCGATTCCCATTTCTTATACACGATCTCGAGGACCAACATACTAAAAACTGATTCAAATAAGGTAAGTGAAGAAGGTCAGTTTTTTACGGATTCAGGATTCCAAAGCACCCACGCCCCTCTCTTCACTTCTACTATATAAAAAATAGTAGTGCGAACCAATGCCTTGGTCTGCACTACTAATCTTAGTATGTTTATTATGTCATTTGAAAAGAAAATTTAAAGCTCATCCAGACTATTATAATCAGAGCTTATTTTTAAATGATCCCTGTGGAACTCAAATTTACGAAATAGTTCCTATAAGAGGTATGTTTTGGTCAAAATAATTTTGAATTATTTTTGAGGGCGAGTTTGTAGGGAGTTGAACTATCCCCACTTTCACTTCGTTTAGAAGAGGGGGATTCCTAAGTAAAGAGTTCTATCGAACTCTAATTTATTAGGCTATCTCCACAGTCCTTGCGGTTAGAAGCCTTATCGCTTCATTCTTTAGATTGATACTTGCGTTAATATCCCTATCATAGTGTGTAAGGCAAGAAGGGCAGCCCCATTTACGTAGGTTTAGATTTTTAACGTCTTTGTTTTGATATCCACAACAAGAACATAATTGGCTTGAAGCAAATGTTTTCGATACAACAATGACTTGTTTACCGTACCATTTTGCCTTATATTTCAACATAGTTCGAAACTGAGACCATGATACCTCACTAATTGCTTTTGCTAACTTATGATTCTTTAACATATTCGATACTTGCAAATCCTCTATACCGATAACATCGTGGTTTTTGATGATTTCAGTCGAGATTTTGTCCAAGTAATCTTTTCTAGCATTCGTCATGTATTCATGAATTCTAGCTACTTTTACTCGTTGTTTATTCCAGCGAGAAGATCCTTTCATTCTTCTAGAAAGAACACGCTGTGCTTTTGCCAACTTCTCTTCTAATGATCGAAAAAACTTCGGATTTTTATAGGTAGTTCCATCTGACAAAATGGCGAAATCTTTTAGTCCCACATCCATTCCAATGTAAGAGTTTGTTTTCGGAAGTTCTTGCACTTCTGTTTCAACTAACAATGACACAAAGTATCTGCCAGAAGGGTTCCGTCTAACTGTAGCATTTAAAATACGTCCAATTACTTCACGACTTTTGGCAAATCGAACAAGATCTAGTTTTGGCAATTTCATTTTGTTTCCTACAACGGCAATGTTTTCATTTGTTTGTTTTGTGGTATAAGATTGTACGTTGTTCTTCTTAGATTTGAAACGCGGGGCATTGTTTTGTTTTTTGAAAAGGCGTGTATAAGCATCCGCAAGGTTGCGAACAGATGACTGAATCGCGATACTATCCACTTCTTTTAGCCAAACAAACTCTTTCTTCATGGCAGGGAGTTTGGCAGAGCATGTACCATATGTCAAACCTTTCCCTGTTTCTTTGTATGCATTATCCCATAGAGATAGGAAATGATTGAATACAAAACGAGAACAGCCAATCGTTTTATTGATTAGGGTTGCTTGTGCTTTATTTGGATAGATACGAAATTTATATGCTTTATTAATCATCATTCATTTCACCTCCATTTCGGTATGTTTCTATTGTACAACAAACGTATATTCGATAGATAGTAAAGTAACAGTTTATGTATGTCGAACAATTAAGATGGATTCCTGCCATCCCTTGTCCGAAGTCAATTCATCTCCCACCTACTCACTAAGCGTTCCTTGAGGAAGGAGTCTTCTTGGCTAAAATGATAAATGTTCTATACAAATTTTAAATACCAATAATTAACTAATTTTCGGAGGGAATCAGATGAAGTTACATAAAGTAAAAAGTGGTATAATTCTGTCTGCCACAATGATTACATTATTATCGAACCAAGGAGAGGCAGCAGCAACTGTTCATACTGTTAAAGAAAGCGATACACTCTGGAATATTGGTAAATAATATGGGGTGACTATTCAATCTGTTAGGCAAGCTAATCACAAAACAAGTGATTAGCTTTACATTGGTGAACGCTTGACTATTTTAAATGAAGATAAATCTAATGAGTCTGCGTCTCAAAGAAAAATAATAAGTGATGTACAGAATTTAGCACAAGTTGTTTACCAGGTTCGAAGAGGGGATACATTGCAAGCCATTGCGAAACGATTTAATATATCTATAAATTCTATTAAGCAAGCTAATGATATAAATGAGCGAATCTATGTAGGTCAACATTTAATGATTAATACAGGTATTTCAGAAAAAGAAAAAGATTTAATGGCTTGTTTGGTTACTGCAGAAGCAGGAGGAGAGCCTTATAAGGGGAAAGTAGCAGTAGCAAAAGTTATATTAAATCGTGTAAATGCAGATGGTTTCCCAGACACAATTACAAAAGTTATTTATGAGCCTATTAAATATGGATATGCATTTACTCCTATTACAGATGGTAGGAGTAATCATCCAGCGACACCTGAAGCAAGAATGGTGGTATATGAAGCGCTTTCTACAAGTGGAAAGAATTCTGATTGGCTTTATTTTTATAATCCCAAAACCTCTACAGATAAGTGGATTACTACACGCCAAACGGTTGCAGTAATCGGTAATCATATATTCGCTAAGTGAGTATGTTATGTAATTTTTTAAAAATTTAAGCTCCTATTACCTGAGCTATCGTAATAGGAGCTTATTTTATATGGATCTTGTAGGACTTGAACCTACGACCGGACGGTTATGAGCCATCTGCTGCTCTAACCAGCTGAGCTAAAGGTCCGTTATTAAGAGGAAAAGCACTCTTGCGAGTGCCTTCTCTTGAGTGACTTGATAAGATGTTTTGTTTTCCAATCCATATTGCATATACAATATAACAACAGCTCGATAACAATATACCACAATATAAAGGGTTTGAACAATTTCGTTTTTTACCGCATGAGAGGAAAAATATATTTCGTTGATTGTATAATCCCCCTTAGAAAAAAACCTGCAAGTAGAACGTGCGTAATATAGTTATATGGAAAAAAATGTTCTTATTGGATGTTATCACATGAATCTTCTATTTAAATGTTCACTCGATCAAAAAATATCTATCGAATTAATTTACATGAAAGATTCAGGAGATTTCTCTCAAAGGACAGTAATCGCAAGGAAGATATATCAAAATCGTGTACTAGTGTATTGCATGCAAAAGCAACAAGTTAGAACGCTGAAATTAGCTAACATACTATCAGTTGATAAAGTAAGAAAGAAATATGTTTAAAGAATACATAATGAGGTGATAGCACATGTCAACAGCAAATCCGAAGCCAACAAAAAAGAAGAGCAGTTCAAAAGAGTCGAGACCGTATATGGCTGAATTTGCTCAAGTGAAAAAAATGTTATACAAAGTCAGAGTGACGTCAAAAGTTGTCACTTACTATAAGAAACGAAAGCGAGAACACATTATATTTCCTAATGTACTAGAGCGTTTATTTAAACCCGGTAAGAAAGAAATACCAACCGTTGCATGTGACATCAATGAATTTCGTTTAGTGAATGGAATGAAAGTATATTTTTGTGCTGCATTAGATATTAGCACCCGGCGGGTGCTTGGCTATTCGCTGGATACTTGCTAAGGTGCTCAGTTAGTAAAAGATACAATTTAACAAGTAAAAAACAGATATGGAAAACAAAAGAATATTTTATTTCATAGTAATCAAGGATCACTATTTACCAGTTATAAGGCTACGGATTTTTGTAAACAATAAACGATTCAGCAAAGTATGCCTCGGAAGGAAAATTGTTTGGATAACGCAGTAATTGAATCGTTCTTTAGTATCTTTAAACGTGAATGATTACATGGAGAAAAACTTGTTTCTTTATCTCAAGTTAATCAGTTGATGGCCGAATTTGTTTATATATATTACCATTTTGTTCGTCCCCATTCAGTATTGAATTGGGTGTCAAAATCGATTGCGTAACCTAATTTGTGTCCCAGTTTTTCTTGATCAGGTCATATCTTGAAATACCGCTGGTATTTTGAATGTACTTTATGTGTTTCTATCCCACAATATGGGCGTGTAGCTTTTATAAATCGCGTTCTAGCTTGAAAAATAATTTGGTCCCCCATAAACTCGTAGCTTAGATATTGAATTTTAGAATCTAACGAACTCAAAATATTTTTCATAGGACACCTCACACCCTTTAACTGTTTGTACCTCTAAGTATATTAATTTCAACTAATCTGGGAAAAAGCCAGTTTTAGATTAAAAAAACAGAAAACTTAAATTGTACCGCAGGTACCATCTTACTGTGAATAAGATTAGTTCAGGTTGATAATATTTCCGCTTGAATGAATTTTGTTTTTGCACCAGAACCCCCAAAACATATATCTTTGCATGTAATTTTTAAAATGGATTATCCAAAAAAGAGCGAACTAAAAAGAATTCCCACAGGAGTAATCTTTCTTTCGATACTGTACATGTATTCTCGAAGCCTTCTCTTCTGTTAACAGCGTAAGGTATGCACTTTCATGTGAGTAATATAGGGGGTGGAATGGAGTGTTTTTATGTAAGAAGTCAGATGTTTCAAAGGGAATGCCCTTTACTAATAGGTAAATACAATACTTATCATGTCACAAATTGGACACAAATATTAATACAAATTGTATACAATTTGTATTAATATTGTTTATGTAAGGCATGTAGACGTTTTCAATCTTTTCTTTTTATCTATGTCCAATTAAAAACAAATCTTATTCTTTGATGAGGGGTTTTACTTCCATTGAGGAATTAAAGTCTATAGATAGCAGTCTTTAATTCTTACCTTTTTAAATTCACATAACGAATAGAGAGAGTGATAGGCTTGTATAAACCTGTTTCATCTATCCTTCTTTGTTCACGAATATAAAAAAGGAAGCAAGTTTCATATGGTTATTATGCGGTCTGTTAGATTGATAGAAATAAGGATATGTATAAGATATAGATTCTCCGATGAGTAGGAGATGATACAAATTTTAAAAGCCTCTAAAAGAGGAAGATGAGAAAGGTATCAAAGTGAATGGATAAGAGATAAAAAGATCGGATGGAGACAAGAACTGAGAATTAATCGAAGTATGCATAGAGAAAAATAAGGAAACAAAGGAGAGTAAGAATGAAGAAAAAATCAAACATAAAAAAGAATTTAAAGGCAACGGTAACAACCGTGACAACAGCAGGCATTTTGTTCACAGGTGTATCTCCAAGTTATGCAGAGGAACAACAGAATCAGACACCTATCGAACTAACGGATGCGGAAGCAAAAAAAGAGAAAACATTGGTGGATAATATAAAAGAAAACGAAGTAATTCAAAATCAGGAGCAAATGAATTCAAATGATGCCCCTGCCACAGAACAAGAAGAACAACCAAAAGGCAATGAAACGAGTGAAAGTAAAGTTGAACAAAATGCTTCAATTCAAGAACAACAAAACCGGATAACAGATAGCGTGCAAGATGCAGAATCATATGTGGTGGAGAAAGAAGCGAATGTTTCGACATTCGAAGAATTCAAGACAGCATTAGCAAATGAATCTGTGACAACCATTAATGTTATGAAAACTATTCAGATAAATGAGCAAATCAAAGTTCCTCTATATGGTTCGCGAAATCTTACGATTAATGGGAATGCAGATAAGGATATCAGTATATATAGTGAAAAAACCATAGACATAAATGGTAGTAATAGTAGTAGTATAACCTTAAAAAACGCAAAAATTATTGGAACGTCGCCGTCTTCTTTTATGTCCCTTAATAATAGTTCTGTCCTAAACCTAAAAGATGTTAGACATACAGGTACAGGAAGTTTATTTACTGGTCTTTATAGTTCTTCGAACCGTGCTCGAGTATATTTTGAAGGGAATGTAATACAAAATGAACGTAGTAAACCAACGTATGTAGATGCAGTATTTCGTGAAGGCTCAACGTGGGAAGGTCCTGTTTTTAGTCTATCTAATGTAATAGTAGAGAAAAATGCAAAAGTACATATGAAAGCTATCCCAAACGCTTTATATGGAGACCTCTATTTAAATAGTTTGATAGTTCACAAGGGTGGAGAGTTTCGTTCGAGTGAGGTACTAGATTCTGTCACTATTTTGAAGGGAGTTGTAGAAGAAGGAGGATCTCTCCATATTGCTGGTGATAAAAACACTGGTTTGCTAGGAAGTAGTAGTATAACATTAATGAATCCTGCTAGTTACAGTATCAGCAATAAGGGAGGTCCAATATTTTCTAATTCTGGTTTTAGTAGTATTTCACTGTACAACGGGGATGTGAATACATGGATAGATAGTGCTGATTTTGAGGGTGAACCGTGGAAGTCATGGAAAGCTGTAGAACATTTTAAGATGGCAAAAAATACTACCGTAAGTTCAAGTGATCCTAGTTTGAACGGCGCAGATTTTAGCAAGGTCCGAAAGATAGCGAGTGAGACACCAGAAAAAATCCCATCAGCTCCGGAAGTAAATGAAGTAAAGGATACAGATACAAAAGTAACGGGGACAGCTCAGGTAGGCTCCACAATTAGCATACAGGCAGCAGGCAAAGAACTGGGGACGGGAACTGTCGATGAAAACGGAACCTATACGATTACGATTCCACAACAAAAAGCAGGTACAAAATTATCTGTGGTCGTAAATAATAGTGCAGGAACAAGTGAAGCAACGGAAGTAACGGTGCAAGCAACACAGCTGGAAAAACCAGTTGTCAACTCATTAACAACGAAAGATAAAAAGGTAACAGGAACAGCACAACCATATGCGAAGATTGAAGTGGTGACAAACTATCAAAAAGCAACTTATAGAGGCGAAGCCGATGAAAACGGGAATTTTGAGGTCGCATTGAATCAACCTCAAAAAGCGGGTACGAAAATTGGTGTGAAACAAAGTATAGACGGAAAAGAAAGTGAGTACACAGAGGTAGAAGTTCAAGCACCATTAGTAGCGCCTGAAATAAATCCAATTTATACAACTGACACAATGATTAAAGGAACAGGAGTAGCAAATACAACAGCCATTGCTAAAATTGGAGAGGCAGAATTTGTAGGGAAAGTGGATGATAAAGGTAATCTTCAAATTGATATCGAGGATTCCTATCCAGTCGGGACTGAAATTTCTGTTTACTTAAAAAATGATAAGGGATTAGAAAGTGAAGTAAAGACTGTAAAGGTGCAAGAAATCTGGGCAATTCCAGCTGTAAATGAAGTAACAGATCAAGATGAAAAAATAACGGGAACAGGCACCGCAGGTGCAGAGGTAACCGTGAAAGTTAAAGACGGAAAAGAAATTGGGAAAGGCACAGTAGCGGACGATGGTACTTTTTCTATTACAATTCCGAAACAAAAGGCCGATACACAGTTAGATGTGAAAGTAGTAAAAGGTGAGAATGAGGGAACGAAGTCAATTACAGTAAAAGATGTGACGCCACCTGAGGCACCGCAAGTAGATGATGTGAAAGCAACAGACAAGAAAGTAACAGGAACAGGAGAACCTGGTGCGAAGGTTTCTATCAAAGAGAAAAACGGAGCTGAAATCGGAGCAGGAACAGTGGACAAGGATGGCAAGTTCTCTGTTGAGATTGCAGCGCAAGTAGCGGGAACTGTGGTATCTATTACCTTAACAGATAAAGCAGGAAATGTAAGTGGAGCAAAAGAGTTAACGGTACAAGAAGGAATTGCGAGCCCAACTATCAATGACTACTACACAACAGATGCCTATGCAAAAGGGACCGCAAAAGGAGCAAGTAAAGTAGCGATTTATGTAGATGGGAAGTTAATCCGTACAGCAGGCGTGAATGCAGACGGAACGTATATGATTTATACGGGAGATATTGTAACGCTTCAAAAAGAAGGAGCAGTCTTTGAAATCGCAGCGCGAGATGCGGCAGGCGCAGAAAGTCAAAGGACACAAGGGACAGTTCTCGCAAAACAAGCTCCAAACGCGCCAGCTATCAATGACTACTATACGACAGATGCCTATGCAAAAGGGACCGCAAAAGGAGCAAGTAAAGTAGCGATTTATGTAGATGGAAAGTTAATGAGAACAGCGGGCGTGAATCAAGATGGAACGTATACGATCTATACAGGAGATATTGTAGCGCTTCAAAAAGAAGGAGCAGTCTTTGAAATCGCAGCGCGAGATGCGGCAGGTACTGAAAGTCAAAGGGTACAAGGAACAGTATTGGTAAAACAACGTCCAGAAGCACCGACTATCAGTAAGTACTACACAACGGATGCTTATGTAAAAGGAACCGCAAAAGGAGCAAGTAAAGTAACGATTTATGTAGATGGGAAGTTAGTGCGAACAGCGGGTGTGAATGCAGACGGAACGTATATGATTTATACGGGAGATATTGTAGCGCTTCAAAAAGAAGGAGCAGTCTTTGAAATCGCAGCGCGAGATGTGGCAGGCACAGAAAGTAAAAAGACACAAGGAACCGTACTTGGTGTAGAAGCAACTATGACTGCAAAAGCCTTCCATTTGGGAACAGATAACTATATCGACGGAACGGTAAGTGCAACCATTCAAAAGGTGAAAATTATAGTGGATGGTGAAGTACTTCGTCAAACAACAGTAGAAAATGGAACATATAAAATTTATGCGAGAGATTTGGTGAAAGATGCAAAACAAAAAGTAGAAATCGCAGGATTTACAAGTGGTAATCAGGAAGTTGCTAGAACAAAAGTAGAAGTAAAATAAAAAATGCCAAAGTGTAGAAATAAGTAGGACAAATCCCATCCATCTTATATATATGGGTGGGATTTGTTTATGAATAAGGAGACAAGTATATGAAACGAGTAATCAAAAAAATCATTCCAGCTGTATGTATGACAAGTATTCTATTTTCAGCTGGCTGTACGGGAACAACAGATACAAAGAAGGAAAACGTGGAGAAACAAGCTATTCAAACTGAAATTGGAAAAGAAAAAGTAAGTCGTGCAATGAAAATGAAAGTTACCGCAGCAAAAATCGTAAAAGATGAAACCGTGTCAGAACAAGAAGAGGTTGTTCAGATTCAATTTGATATAAAAAATGAAGGGAATGAAGACAACGGAATTGGAGCCGGAGATTTTGTGATCAAAGATGAGAAAGGAAAAACATATGAGATGTACGGGAGAGAAGATAACTTTGGAGATGTGATTCCAGCAGGTAAAAGTCTAAAAGGGAATGGATATTATCGAGTAGCAAAAGACACAAAAGAGTTAAAAGTTGTGTATAGTCCGACAGTACAAAAAGAAAAGGATGAAAAAGTGATCGAATGGAACATTGGGCATCCGGAGAAATAACGTACGTACAGCCAATAGACAGAGGGAATTTGATGTAACACTCACTGTTTATCACTTAGTATACTTGTACGTTTGACTCCCCTTCTCACGGGTGACAAACATATATTCTACTCTGGAAACGTACGTTGTATTACACAAATTTCAATTCATCTCTAGCCCATCTGTTTGTGCTTCTGCACCTTCGTATAAATTGAATAGGTTAGAGATAAATTGGATATTTTATAGTATGAAGCTTGGTCTCTATAAATTGGGTTTTTTCCTCAAAAATGTATCTCCTACTTTCATTAATATGTGCGTAATAGAATGGAGAGGGATTTTCAAAAAGCTTGTCAAAAAATTAAGATTAGGATGACAGAATAAATGAAAGAAAATACGCAATTGATTTTCAAACTGCTAGATTTAATGGATTCTTATACAAAAGGACACAGTGAGAGAGTGGAAAAATATGCTACAATTCTTGCGAAAGAAACCAATATGTTTAGAAAGAAAGAATTAAAAAGATTTCACTCCGCGTGCTTACTACATGATATAGGCAAGATAGAATAGTCATACACTGTGATGCCCTCCCAAAAAACAAGAACATTCGTTCTTGTTGTATACGAACTTGCGTTCTTTCATAAAGAGTTTTTTTTTTGTTTAAAAGTAATTTTTTGCATAAAGAAAAGACACTCCTATAAGAGTGTCTTTTCAGATAGTCTTTTTGCAGAAGCAAGCAGTTCTAACAACTATTAATTAAAGGTGCAAAACATAGAAAAAAGACACTGTACAATGTCTTTTTTTATGTTGATATAGCTCAAAAGAAAATGTAAAGATTAATCAAAGTTGTTGGATGCTTCTTGGTTAATACTATTATAACATAATTATATAAAATTATATATTAATTTATACTTATATATAACTTCGTGTATATCGGGTGTACTTATACTATATATCCCTATAATTTCTAGTACTCCTATCATTCTTGAGATGCAGTAAAATACAATTTGTCTTATGAAAGAAAAAAGGATTCGATAAACAATAATCAGATCCCTTTTCACTATGTATAATTATTTCACTGCTGCTTTTAATTCTTTTCCAGCTTTAAAAGCAGGTGCCTTTGAAGCGGCGATTTGCATTTCTTCACCTGTTTGTGGGTTGCGTCCTGTACGTGCAGATCTTTCACGCACTTCAAATGTACCAAATCCAAGGATCTGTACTTTCTCTCCATTATCTAGCGCATTTGTTATCATATCTAACACAGCTTGTGTCGCTGCAGCTGCATCTTTTTGTGTAAGTTCTGCTTTTTCTGCTACTAATTTTGTTAATTCTGTCTTATTCATTTTCTGCACCTCTTTTTATGTAATTAGGTGACTATTATAACGTGCTTATAATCTTGATGCAATTAAAAGTAGGCATAGAAAAAGCTAGGGACAATTTCTGTGTGGTAGTAAGAAAGAAAAATGTGTTCATCGTACAATTTATATTTTAGTATTATCATTATATAATCGATATATAAAGTTATTTATTGTATGTGAACTACAACTAAACAAAGAAGGTGTTACCAAGATGGGGATTTTAACTTTTATCATATCTATCCTTATCTTTTCCATAACTATCCTAACAATGAATTTTGTTCTGTGGTTAAAAACTAAAAAGTTTTATGTCCCTGACGTAATACGATTAACTGGAGCAATTATATGTTTAATTAGTTCGTGCATTTTGCTTGGTATCAATAGCATTCAGTTTTACCAAAAATAATTGCAAAAACGATTACTATAAACCTTTTCCAATAGTGTACGGTGCACTTTGGAAATTTTATCGGTTCATACTTTGCGGTCTATGACAGCAATCTTGTCGTTGCCCCATTTAAAAGGAGATTAATTATACATGTTAGAAACTCTTGAAATGAGAAAAAAGCAACACGAAATAAAAATACATAAATACAAAAATATACAAAAATACTATAATCCATTTTTGTTTGCAATCTCGATTATTTATTTTCTCTATTTCATGATTATTGATAATTCTCTTTCAGCACAGCTATTACTTTCTTTCATAATCGGTTTTACTCTTTGGAGCATAGGCCTAGCTATAAATCTAAAACTCTTATATGAGATAAAGGGAAAACGAAAAATCTTGAATATAGAAACAATAAACGAAATGAAAAAGAATAAATATATGAGTCCAGGAAGAAAAGAACGTTATATCAAAGATTATAACGCGTCCAAAAATGAGCTAGAAAAGATAATGACTTACGCTAAATTCATGTTAGAAGCTAAAGAAAGAGAAAACGAGATAAAAGACGACAAAGGAATTTAGAGATATAATTGTAGTATTACATGCAGATGATACCAGAAAAACATCATTTAATCTGTTTGTTCATATGTGATTAGTAGTTAGAAATAAAAAAAGGGTGGTATAAACATGAAATCAACAGGTGTTACACGAAAAATAGATGAATTAGGGCGTATTGTTCTTCCAAAAGAGTTAAGAAGAACGTTAGGAATTGCAGAAAAAGATCCTATCGAAATATTTGTAGAAGATGAAAAGATCATTTTACAAAAATACAAATCTTATGATGCTTGTGCAATAACTGGTGATATTTCAGAAAAAAACATTTCATTAGCTAATGGACAAATTGTACTTAGTTCTGAAGGGGCTGAACTTTTAATTAAGGAGATTCAGCAACACTTAGTAAAGTAAGATCATTCAACTTAGCATTAAACCATATTAAAAATGTTTCACGACACAATTTAATATGGTTTATTTCAAGGACGATTATTACTTCTTTAGACATAAAAAAGGAGCAAAATAAATTTGCTCCTTTTTACATGAAAATCACCCTAATTTGCCCAAATGAAGAATACAATAACTAATTGCATAAAGGGAAATTGCTAGCCAAGTAATTATATACATTGAAACCTCAAATTTGGAAGCTTTTCCTTCCTATTTGGTTTTTATAATTGTCTGAGATATAAGAAGCTACAAAGCTACAAAGCAATAGTAATAGTAATAGTGTAGCATACCTTTGAAAGCTATGATCATGCATCCATGTATATAAATAAATCTCTAGAGCAATTAGAGCCATGTAATTTTGAAAGGGAAATTAAAAGAAAGCAGTCGATTCTTAATACGTATGTTTTTATTAAGCTAATTAATAAACAAGAGTTGGAGAGTTTAAGCATTTATCACCCTGCTGAAGAAGCTTTTTTAGAGATCATTAAGGGAAAGCATGAAAATGCAGTTGAAATTCTAAGTGGTTTAGAAAAGAAAAATGGGTTTTTGACCCCAATGCAATATTGTTATTTTGGGATAGCAAAGAATGATATTACTTTAATTGAAAAGTCAATTGAGCTATATGAGTGTTTAGGTAATAGGTTCTATAGTAAATTCCCTAAAAAGATAGTGGGAGAATTTCTAAAAAATAATATAATATACCAGGGTGGTGCAATATGAAGAAAATATTATCTATATTAACAAGTATCGTTTTGGCGGCAGGAATCATTTATACTGTTGCTGGTAGTAAAGAGCAACCAAACAATTTAGTTGAAAAAGATTCAGAACAATTATTAGTTTGTGAAAGATTCACAAACTAATAATTAAAACTGAATCAAAATTTCAAACCATAAAATCGATATTCTTCCTATTATATATACTTACTAAAATAATGAATTTCCTATATCTATTGTGGCCAAGTTTTGACGTCTTGTACGTTCCCTTAAATAACGTTCTGTCGTCATAATAGATTCATGTCCTAAATAGTCACGTATTTTCTTAAGCTCGACACCTTTTCCCATCAAATGATTTGCAAAGAAGTGCCTGCAGGTATGGGGAGTAATTCTATCTTTTCGATAACGTAGAAATGGTAAGTTTGTTTCTTCAATTTTTTCTGCTACATATTTTGATAAGTAGTCAGCCCTATAGTAAGAGCCATCGGCTTTAGGTAGAAAAGCAAATGTACTAGAGGCGTCCAATTCACTTGTTTGTTTACGTAATTGACGCAGGTGACAGATATCGTCGAGTACATCTTCAAAGATACGAACTTCTCTAGTTTTATTTCCTTTTCCAATTACACGTAAGAGATAGACATTTAAAGAAGGATGGAATGCAAGATCAGCCCATTTTGCGTTTGCAACTTCCTCAATCCGGAGACCGGTAGTGGTAAGGAGGAAAAACAAGGAATACATAAAGAAATTTGTTTTTTTCAATGTATCTAAGATTTCATTCACTTCTTCGGGAAATAGGTCGCGGTTGACCAGCTCTTCTTTTTTTAGAGATACTTTTTTAAGGCGACTACTAAAGTTGTCTGAGAGTCCATTGTTATCATAAATATATTTTAAAAACTGCTGAACTACTGTTTTCTTTCGGCGTAATGTAGTAGCAGCATACTTCTTACTTAGTTCATAGAAATAGATTTCCATCTCATTATGAGATAAATCCTGAATGGTTCCTATTTTTTCTTTTATGTACCGAAGAAAATGAGACAGATCATGCAGATATATCTTTTTTGTACGTTCACTTCGTTTTTTTGTTAAAGAAGGCTCATCATGTAAAAATAAGTAAACTAATGATTCTTCACTTAATTTAGAATAATCAATATTTCGAATACCCATACCCATAATTTTTTCAAAATGACTGCTATCAAAAAAATCTGATTTGGATTTTACAAGTTGATTGTTATGTTCGTAATTTATGATATTCAAATCTATACACACCCTTTAATAGAATGAAAAGACACACATATATTTTATATAAACTCTTATGATTCTAATTATACCACAATAAATGCATTATTTATTGTGGTGTAAATTGAAATGATTAAATATATATTTCCACCTTATTATTTAACGTTTCTGTTTAGAAGATGTATAATGGAAATGTTTAATTGGTTTTTTTGTACATTTCAATCCAATTTTGGTAGGAGGAGATTTTTTTGACTAATCTACGTCGGAAAATTTTATATGAAATCTATAATTTAGAAGTTACCCATTGTTCAATTTGCCCTCTGAACAACCTATCAGTGAATTGTGCAGATGAGCAAGAACAGGCAAAACAGAGAAACTACAAACATTGTAAAGGTTGTCCCATTTTCGATTCCATCAGAGAGAAAGGAGAGCAATTGAATTCTTTATCGAAAAAGAGTACATTTAATAAGGTAAGAGAACGTTATATGGAAAATCCATTTAAGTATCTGCAGTATAAGGAGTACTCAATCACAGATGTAGTAAATGAAACAGGCTTAACAAAGTATCAACTAAGAAAATTTAAACAACAGCTAGAATGAAAGTTTTGGATGAGGTGAGAAATGGACTATTTATCTTTAGAAGAGGTATGCGATAGGGTAGGTTTAACAAAAAATCAATTAGGCTATTTAATTAAGTATAAACACATCGAACCTATCAATCTGGATACCTGGAAAGCAGATGGCGGATATCGTTTTGAGCAAGAAGATGTAAAAAAGTTAGAGGAATTATACAAAGACTCTTTAACATTAAAAGAAGCAGCAGAATTTCTAAATAAATCAAAGACTTACGTTCATAATGCGGCTAAAGATGGGATATTGCCCTTTAAAGAGATTGCTAAAGGGAAATCTACTGAGCGATTGTACTTAAAAAACGATTTGGAAATTTTCAAAGAAAGAATTGAAAATAGATCAAAAGAGGAGTCAAAAGAAAAAAAGCAGCATTTAAGTCTATACCTTGATGAAAAGGTATTAAAAGCAATAAAGAAAAAGGCTGAAAAGAAAGGGTATAACGGCTACAAGAAGTTTGCTGAAGACATTTTATATGAAGAAGTAAAAGAGGAAATAGAATAATAGATTTTTTAGCGAAAACAGCCCCTCAAAAATCGAAATTCGTTTTAAGGGTCCTATTTACTTCATATGGTTGATTATTGATTTTTGAGTACGTTAATATTAGTTACTTCACCAAAATAGGTTACAAGCAAATTTGAAAGGTCGTTTTTTTTGTTTGTTCAGTCAAAATTGCTGTTATTACAAAAAAGAAACTGAATTATGAGAGAAAAAGATTCATAATCAATAATATTGATATTTTTGTAAAATGCGGTACGATTTAACTTATTAAGATGAAAGGCACTCAATAGAAGAAAGCAAACTGATATAAACCATAGAAAATATATTATGAAAAAAGAAAACTATAAGTATACATATTTATATTATAGTAAACTAATTAATGTACGATATTAGTTTACATACTAAGAAACTTCTTTTTCAAATTTAAAGCTATAAAGCTATTATCAAAATTAAAAGGGTTACTTTAATAATATCCTAATACGGTAGGGATTATGGTATAATGTGGATAGTAACTGCAGACGTGCGGTGGGAGGTTGCACCCTTTCTTTCTCTTAATTTTAGAGGGAAAGGAGGTGTAACCGATATGGATTTTTTACTTCAATTATTACAAGATGCTACGAAACTATTCATAACAGTATTCGTAACAACTTACGCAACTGCTTATGCAAATAAGTTAGTTAAAAGTAATATTAAACGTAAAAGAACCACCGCGTCCGGCAAGACAAAAGGGGGTTCAAAAAGAAAATAACTAAAAATTTGCAATCAACCACCTTACAGCGGCAGTTACATATTGGACGGGATGTTTCCAGCATCCTGTCTTTTTAGTTTATGCAATTCAGTTAAGTACTATACTTTATATATATTGGATATGCATTCAATATATATTTAATCTACAGTAAACATACCACATTTTTATTTTTTGGTCAATAAACAAGCGATCATAAACTCATTCGAAGGGTATGTGGAGTAAATTACAAACCCCCAATTCTATTAAAGACAAATTGGGGGTTTGCTTAGAACTCATTAACATACTCAAATAGCCTAAAGGAGACTTGTCTCTTTATTTTAGTATACTAAAAATAGAAATAAAATTCGATTTGAGAGTTTTATTTCTATTTAGTTATTGTGGTTCGAAAAATGAACTGTCAGAGAGGGGGCATGTTAAGGTAATTAGCCACCTTGTAAAAAAAAGAGAAAGCCACACGTTAAAGGGATTTTCTTTTCAAATGAATTAAAACAAATAACAGACCTATCAATTATACAATAAATCGTAATTTTTCACCTGAAGAGGCCAATTTTCTTGTTTTGGGGGTATTTACTTTTTTAGCTTGATTGTGATGGGATAGATAGCACCAACAAAACGCGAATTTCGTACGCTAAGCAAAATTTCATAAAGAAAAAGCCGATTTCCTGTACATAAGGAATAAACTGCATCTTAATTATTAGATCGAACCTTCAAATATTTAAAAGGTAAGGATACGCTCCTTATTCATTCGGATCAACGCTGACATTATTAAATGAAACAATACTGTTATTACCTCAACAAACGTGGTATTACACAAAGTATGTCTTGCAAGGGAAACTGATATGATAACGTATTGATTGAAAAATTCTTTGGTATTATAAAATCAGAATTTCTATATCAAAAAGAATTAAGACCAAACTAAAGGGTATGTGCTCGGTATAATACCAAGCACATACCCAAGAAGTCACTTAAATGAAATAACCATTCTAACTCAGTGATTTCAGAATAATTAGCTTTTTGTTATTGATATATTTGTAGAGATCGTAGAAAATCTTGAGTTGCAATTTATTATGAAGTTAGTATTATTTACAAACAAACTTCTCTAAACTTCACATTATCTAAGTTATAGTAGCCACCTGATTGAGTATCATAAATTTCAAAGTAAATATAATTTATATTTTTTTTAGTAGTAAAATCAAAGCTATACGTTTTCCAGTCATTAGACAAAGTTGCTGTATCTTCAAATTGTGTGTTGTATCCAGTTCCAATTCCAATAAGTGATATGTTTGGTTTAGATATAAATCCAGGATTTGCTCTAAGATCATATTCTAGTTTATATTTTGTATTGGGCTTTACTTTAAACTTCTCATTCTTTACAACCCTATGATTATTACCTATTAAATAGCCATCTTTAATCTCAAAAAGAAAATCACCATTAGTAGTTTTCCAATAATTTTTCCCTTCATCAAAATTACCATTTTTAATGAGGTTTCCTCCAAGAACTTGTCTCCATTCCGTTACTGAAACATCATCAAATTGTAAATTTGTATTTCCTGTATTTTTTAAACCTAATTTTTGGAAATATTCCGGATGGCCACCAGTATTAAATGAAAATTCAATTACCTGCCACTTATCTCCCTCAATAGTCACATTCTGTCTCGCACCGTTTCCATCTCCATTTTTAGTGCTATCTGCATAAAACACTACATTGTTCTTACCTGTAGGAGAAGTCGTTTTTACATATGCTCGAGCTGTATAGGATGTATATGGTTGTAATTCAAGATTTTTTTGTGCATGTCCATTTCCATTTTGACCAATCATTCCATGTTTCTTGCCTGTATACCCTCCATTTTCTTGATAAGTAGAATACCAATTTGTGTTTCCGTTTGCTTCAAAGTCATAATAAGCAACTGGAAGACGGAGAGTAATATTCATACCTCTTTTCCATTTAGTTTTATATACCTTTTTATCTTGCATTTGTTCAAGTTGTTTTTCAATTTCTTTTTGTGTTTTTTTATCTCCAATAAGATTCACTGAAGATTCGTCAATATATATTTTTTTTCCAGTACGTTCTGTATAGTATAATTGCCCATCTTTTTCTTTTGCATTAAAAGCTTTTTTAATTGCTTCTCCTATAGTAATTTCAGGTGTTTTGTCCTCTGGGTCATTTTCATTTTTCGCAGCAACTCTCCGCTCTAAATTCTCTTTACTAGTACCAGTATCTAGTATTAAGGAACCGGAAACAGCATCAATATTTGTTCGAATCGGATCCCACTGTTTAGATGCGTCTGTTATTAACTTACCTGTGTCATCTAAAATTCCATATTGCCCTTTATTTTGTGTCGTTTCTAAATTTAATTTTTCACTATGACTTTGAATTGCATTTAATTGTTCACCATTTATTGCAATTTTAACTGTACCTGCTTCGTTTGCTTTATCTAAGGAAATAGGTGCTTGCTCCCTTTTCGGATATGTATCACTAGGTCCTAAACTATTTCCAATTTGATTCGATCCAGCAGTTATCGTTGCAATTGAAGTACCTGAATTTTGAAATACAAAATTTGATGTAGGACGTAATTCATAAATAGGTGCCGTTCCAGCATTATAATAGCGAACATTTGCGTTTAAAAATGCAGATTCTGCAGTGTTAATTCCAATTTGTTTTGACCAAGAATCACTCTCGGAATTTTGAATTGCTGTACTATTGGTCCAAGAATGAGAATATTTTGTAGACACTTTAAAAGAAGCAAGGGCAAATGGATTAAGTGTTCCTCCTACTTCTCCACCAACCTCAACAGAATTTGTATTAGTGTTTGTATCTGTTACACTTTTTGATTTAGTACCAGAGGCACCTTCTGTAACATTTTCATTCTTAGAAAATAATAAATTCTCCATTCCTACTCCTATGGCTGGATAAGCAGCAACTAAAGGATCTTTGGCTTCATCTTTTGTTGCTTCTGGCATATGCCCCGATACCTTTTCAAAATCTGTATATGGATCAGCAACAGTTCGGGCTTTATATGGATTAGATACATATTTTTTGTACCCTTGTGCAAGATAAGAATCTTCCCATTTTACAATTTGTTGATTTTTAAATGTATAACCCTGTTCTTCCCATTCATCAGGAATTCCATCTTTATCAGTATCTATTAATTTTGAGGAATGTGATCTATTATCAAAAAGATTAAAGTTTGGTAATAATAACATATCTTTTTTATTATTAGGTAGATTTTCCTTTTCAGAGAAATTAGGCAATAAGATATTTTGTGAAGGAATTGGCTCTTTTACTTTACCATCTATTGACCAGAATAATTGTAAATCAGGTAAAGTATCCTTTGTATTTCGGTACTCAATCTTTAATTCATATACTTTATCTTTTTCTAATTTAATAGTTTTTTTCATCTCAGACTGATCAATAATATTTTCCTCATTAATTTGCAAGATGATATGTTGATCAGATGATGTAGAAAAGGTATATTCTCCTGTTTGAGATGGAGTCACTCTTCCCATCCATCTTACAGAGTGGATGGTTTGATTATTTTTTATTACTCTCGCCTTGTCTATTAATTTATCACTCTGTTCACCAACTTTAATAGAAGTTAAGTCCTGAAATTGTGCGTCTTTAAAATAATATCCTACTAGTCCTTGTATATTATTTTTTTCTTCTACATTTCTTTTGTTATCAGCTTTCTTCCCATTACTATTTTCGGCAAATGATGTTACAGGAGATACAGCAATTTGAGATAGTATTGCTGTAATTGTAAGACATTTAAATATACTTTTTAATTTCATACTCTTCACTCCTTTTAAGATTGCATATAAAATACACTTTTAGAAAAGATATCATCACGTTGGTGTTTCCGCACCTTTCAACGTACAGCAGAATACGAAATCGCCTGTTTTTTTCTTTGGCTTGCTGTACGCTCAAAGGAAGGGAAAACCCTTCCCTAGCCGTAAGATTATGGTTGATTTTGTGGAGCTGTCATCCACACTTACATTATTACATAACCACCTTTTTGAACACGCTTCTAATTTTCATCTAAAAACGAAAAAACACGTTTTCTCTTTGAGGAACTCTTATCCCCTCTAGCCTCCGCGTTACCGAGTAACGTTTATTATAATGGGCACGCTATGATGACTTTTATCACCAATTCCCATGAAACGTATTCTATTTTCAAAGAACTTGCAATATGATGATACGATGAATTCCACATTTAGATATCCTTCTTTTCATCCCTATTTTATCGGTGTTTTTTTAATAATTTGAAGTGCCGTAGCAACCGCCATAATTGCACTCTTTTTTTGCACACTTCCCGCAAATATTCATATCGTGTATAGAGAAGAGATTCTAAAGGCACAGAATCTCTCATCTCAAAAGAGCGTGAACTGTTGCACGCTCTTTCTTACATAATTAAGTCCTCTTTGAATAAAATTAGTTATTCTTTCAATATTACAGACAACCCATTTCTTAACCATATTCCATGATTGGAGCAGTTAACTTTTGCTAGCTGCTCTTTTTTTATGAAATGGAGTGAAGAAGATGGAAATTTATTTAACTAATGTGGAATTTATAAGAGAGTGGAAAACGCTAAGGCAAAAAGCGATGAAGCGTGATAACTATGAATGTCAGATATGTAAATCAAGAGGAAAGTATAAGCCTGTTGAGAATGTACATCATATAAAATAAGTGAAGACACATCAGAGTTAGCGTTAGATTTGGATAACTTACAATGTTTATGTATTCGATGTCACAATGAAGTGCATGAACGGTTAGATAAGATTGAGAAGAAACCTATTATGAATGAGGAACAGTGGTAGGTATGATTATTAATGATGGTAGTTAGACATTCGATACGGACTTGATGCTTCAATATGCTGAATCTGTTTAAAAAGTATATTTATTGGCGTTACTGTCAGATTAGAAACTGTGTGAATACAAGAAAGTGTAAGAGGATGTCATTAGATAAAGTAAAAGAAAAATTACAAAATGAAAATGAATTGAATTATGTAATCAATCTATTGAAGATTTCTTGTAAAGAAGTCTTTTTTATTTTGGATTTTATCGAAAGATATTTTGAATTGATTGTTTAAGATACCCCCGGGTCAAAGATTTTGTCTTTTATCTGGGGGACTGGCAACGAGGGGGGAGTTTATATTTTTTTCATTTTCCGTATAAGGGGGGCTGATGCCAAAAGTGTCCAGAGAGACTAGAAGAATGCGGATTCGTAGAGACTTACTTGCACAGTTGGAACGGAATGAAATAGCCGGGAACCATTATGAGGACTTGGTTGAAGACTACTTAGCCCTATGGGACATGAAAGAAAAATTGATTTCGGAAGTGAAGAAAAATGGTGTAATGGTGAAGTGGTCAAACGGAAAACAAATAGGGACTAAGAAAAATGATGCTGTAACAGAATTACCGAGAGTGAACAAACAAATGTTAGTGCTTTTTAAAGAATTAGGATTGAGTGCGATCGATAACTTAGGTGAAGACGATGACGAAGATTTATAAGTATCATCCATACAACGATAATTATATCGAAACGGTAGAAAGCGGAAAGGTTCAGTCATCAAAAGAAGTAAAATCCAATTGCAGCCAGTTGTGGAAGAAATGTTTGCCACTGAAAGTATTGTGAATGGTGAAGATCGCATGATGCGCTGGTATACGAACAATATAAATACGTTTTTATTCGCTTAACCTATTACACAAAAAAAGGTCGAACTCACATTTGAGTCCTGGCTCTTTTTCATTAATAAACTTACATAGTAAAAAGCCCCCAATTACCATATTTGGGAGCCTATGCAAAGGGAACAACCTACCGTAGAAGAATATCCCCGACGATATACTTCATGTGCCAAAAATATTACAAATTATCCAAAGTAAATCTACATACTATTGCATCTAATAAAGAAAAAACCATGCTTCTATGCGTTTATTCAATATGATATTATTTTTTTGACAATCGCAGTCACAGAAAAATTATGTATACGGATATTTATTCAAAGAGCCCAAACTTGATATTATCCCCTTTAAGTAGACAGTGTAAAAAGACCATGTACATACATGGATGTTACACTAGTACTTGGAGGGGGTTTTTCATAACTAGAAAAGGTTCAACATTTAATACATATTCAGAAGAATTAAAGTTATTAGCTGTTCAAAGTTATTTAAACGGTGAAGGAAGTTACCCTGTGAAGTTTCAATTTTTTTAGCATTCAACTATTTTTCGTTGTTTAGAGTTATTAATATTTTTGTAAGGAGGTGGTGCTGCGATTGACATCTTTCTTGATTTAAAAGGACTCATATACTCATCTAATCATACTTTTAATCCAGGTAGGATATGCTATTTTAAAATACTTAATTAACTCGGGGTCAAATTGTGAACCTGCCCCTTCAATAATGCGTCTATAAGCTTCTTCTGGTGTTAAGGCAGATCGATAAGACCGAGAAGATGTCATTGCATCAAATGCATCTGCAATGGACACAATTCTGGCACTTAAAGGGATTTCATCTTGTTTTAATTTATTTGGATAACCTTTTCCATCCCATCTTTCATGATGAAAATAAATTATTCCCTCATACCCCTCAATTAATGATAAATTTTCTAATAATTTAATACCCAAATTGGGATGGGTTTTAATAATATTATATTCTTCATCTGTAAGTTGCGAAGTTTTATTTAGAATTTCATCAGATATTCCTATTTTACCTATATCATGTAGTAAACATGCAAGGTAAAATGTACTTAATTCTTTTTTATCGTATTTTTTTGTTACCTCAGCAAGGCTTAATGCATAATTTGCTACCCTTTGACTATGCCCTTTTGTATAAGGGTCTTTCATTTCTAAAATCTCCATCGTTAACAACATATTTTCCTTGATTCTTTTCTCAGATTCCGATTGTATTTCTTTCTTTAAAGACTTTAGCGTAAGTAATATTAAAAAAGAGGTAACTATAGATAGAATAAGCGTAAACATTAACTCGCCTAAGTAATTAATTTGAAAAAAGTATATTAAAATATAATATCTTATCAGCTCACATATAGAAATAATAAGAAGAAATATTTTACTTAAATATAATGGCGCAATGATGATTACAAAAAAATCTAAGTAAGGAGAAATTATATACTGATTAAAAGTGTTAATAAATAAAACATCATGAGCAATCTGGTAAAACATAAATAATGTAAATACCATATATTTTGAAAATGTATTGATATGTTTATTTAATATGTATATTTTCGATAAGAAAAAAATGGAAATTAAAAAGGTAATTTTGAGGACTATTATCTTTATTGTAAATAACTCTTTAATAATAAAATATTCATATATCTGATGCACTATGAACAATAAGTATACAATCAGAATAAATTTCTTTTTTGATTCAATGTTATATAATTTATTAAATATAGATATTTTTTTCATTTTAAACCACCTATTCAATTTTTTTATAGCTTACTTTTTTCTGGATGCAGTTAATTTTATATTTTTTCATTATTTTGTAGGATGAATTTTAACAATTACATAGATCTTTTTCGTGATAATGATAAACCCATTTATCTCTTATACATTATTTCCCACAAAGTAGTTTTTTATGGTTCTGTTGCAAAGTTTCTTAAACCTAGTTACAGTCTAGAAAAAAGAAGCGAGGAGAATCACAAATGCGATATTTTAAAGGAAAACAGTTCTAGAAAGACATTATTTTGGTAGCCGTCGTTTTTCTTTAAGTTATCGTGACGTTTCTGAAATTCTGAAAGAACGTGGAGTTTCGATTCACCCAACAACCATCATGCGTTGGATTCATGAATATGGAAATCTCATTTGTCAGATTTGGAAAAGAAAAACAAATCTGCACAGCTATCTTGGCACCTGGATGAAACTTATATCAAAGTGAAAGGCGAATGGTGTTATCTCTATTGAGCAATCGATAAAGATGGACACACATTAGATATTCAACTTCGCAAAAAACGAGATCATCAAGCGGCATATGCCTTTATGAAAAGACTAGTGAAAACATTTGGAGAACCAACGGTTCTCACAACAGACAAGGCTCCCACGTTACTTTGAGCGTTCAATAAATTGAGAGAAAAAGGCTTTTATAAGCATACCACTCAGTGTACAATCAAGCATTTGAATAATCTCATCGAACAGGATCATAGAAATATAAAGCAAGGTAAGAGAACGTTACATGGATAATCCGATCAAGTATCTGCAGTATAAAGAGTACTCAATAAAAGATGTAGTAAAAGAAATGGATTTGACAAAGTATCAGCTAAGAAAATTTAAACAACAACTAGAATGAATGTTTCGAATGAGGTGAAATATGAACTATTTATCTTTCGAAGAGGTATGCGGCAGGGTAGGTTTAACAAAAAATCAATTAAGCTATTTAATCAAGTATAAACAAATCGAACCTATCAATCCTGCTACTTGGAAAGCAGATGGCGGATACCGTTTTAAAGAAGAAGATGTGCAAAGACTTGTTGAAATGTATAAAGATGCTCTGACATTAAAGGAAACAGCAGAGTTTCTCGGTAAATCGAAGACATATGTACATAATGCTGCAAGAGATGGTTTATTACCATGTAAAGAAATTGCTAAAGGAAAATCTACTGAACGATTGTATTTAAAAAGAGATTTAGAAATATTTAAGCAAGAAATTGAAAATACATCAAAAGAGGAATCAAGAGAAAAAAAGCAGCATGTAAGCCTATATCTTGATCCAAAGGTGTAGAAGCAATAAAGAAAAAATCCTCAAAAAAAGGATATAATGGTTACAAAAAGTTTGCGGAAGAAATTTTATATGAAGAAGTGAAGGAAGAAATAGAAGAATTGATTATTTAGAGAAAATAGCCCCTTGAAAATCGATAATCGTTTTAAGGGGGTCTATGTTCTTTTTACAGATGAATATATGCTTTTGAATCATTTGTATTAACTCCCACAATAAAGTAGACTGTAGACGAATTTGAGAGGTCGTTTTTTATCTGTTCGTTTAATTTTTCTATAATTATAAAAAAGGTAACTAAATTATTAGAGAAAAAGCTTCATAATCAACAATATTGATATATTTGTAAACTATGGTAATAATTCAATCAATAAAAATGATAGCTCAATAGAAGAATGCAAACGGAATATGTAATAAAAAAACTATAAGTATACATATTTAGATTATAGTAAACTAAAAGTTGATTATATTCTTAAACTATAAGATTATGAATGATCTTTAATTGCGTGAATTTTCTATTTAAGAGCGTAGAAATATGGTAAAATAGAAGTGTAACTGTATATCGTGTGAAGGTGGGCTTGTTATTATCCCTTCTTTCCATTTGGAAGGAAAGAGGGTGATATAACATGGAATTTTCGTTTGAACTTTTAAAAGAGATTGCAAGTGCAGTTGTGCGTGAGCTTTCAGCATGCGTATTAAGAAAGCAACTGCAAAAAAAGGACATCAAAAAACCCACTCATCGCCGTAGAAAGCTCAAGTGTGGGTCTAGAAAAAGATAATGCATAATAACAGCCACCTTGACAGTAGCAGTTATGAGACGGGATGTTCCAGCATCTCGTCTTTTTAGTTTATCCAATATATATAAAGTATAGTAAACATACCATGTTTTTATTTTTTGGTCAATAACTCAACATATAGTTCAATCTTAGGTTCTTTGTCTATATACCTATATATAATGGATTATCAAAAGTTTAAACAATCTTATTGAACAGGATCATAGACATGTAAAGAGATGCTTTGTCAAATCCGCAGGATTTCAAAATTCCCGTCATGATTCACGTACGATAAAAGGTAATGACAAACTTATATAACCCAAACACAATAGCATTCACACCATTTTTATTCATTACTGGTAAAGACGGAGTAGGAAAAATATCTACTGCATGTGCAACAGTTATGACGTAAGCTGATATTATCTTGAGTTTTGTGAGAATATATACGTGAGTCGATGATACCAATTGATATTCATATAAGAACATATTCTTGAGAAATTAGGATATGGTGTGCACATACAAGAGACTTATTAAAAGGTTCGAACACAGCTAAAATTATCTATTTTAGTTTTTGAAATAATAAATCACAACAATGATGCAAAATACGGTTCTATTGCAAAGTTTTTTAAGTCAGCTAGACTGTAGGAAACTTGGATGCGATATTTTAAAGGAAAATAGTTCAAGAAAGATATTATTTTAGTAGCCGTTGGCTATTACTGTCGTTCTTCTTTGAGTTATCATGATGTCTCTGAAATTCTGAAATAACGTGGTGTTTCAGTTAACCAAACAACCATCATGTATTGGGTTCATGAATATGGGAATGTCACCTATCAAATATGTTAAAAGAAAAACAAAACTGTACACCATATTTGACATTTAGATGAGACTGACATCGGGAGTGGGGCTATCTTTATCGTGCAATTGATAAGGATGGAAATACTTTGGATATCCAACGGTTCTTACTACAGACAAGGCTTCAGCCCTGCTTTTTACGTTTTAGATAACCTAACCTTTTAGTGGGATTAATCTTTCTCTTCTAGCTATTTGTTAGATAGAGATGACTTTATTTTAAAGGTATGACTTTAGTATCAACTAAATTAGTAGAGGTAGCTGATCTTGAACCTGAGGTTATGTCAAAAGTTTTAACTATTAAATTCGTACCATACTCAATAGTAAAGGTTCCATTTCCTTTTGAACGGACCATATCAGGATTAGAAGGATGATTAATTATATCATATGTTTTTTTTGCATGTTTAAGCATTGCTCCTACAGAATTCACTACTCCAAGTGTTCGTGCACCTGTCAGTACATCAGCGTACATTTCCACTTTACCTGATGTTTTTTTCTTTTCAAAATACACTTCAGTTTTGTATATTTTATTTGCTGGAACTTTAACAGGTTGTGAAGGAACAGTTATTGTTTTAGTATTACTGGTAGTATTTGTATTTGAATTAGTAAAATTATATTCAAGAGTCTGTGTTATTTCCACTTCACTAATAAATGGAATTTTCACTTTTACTTTACCAGCTGTGCTTTCTTTAAAGCCATGTGTTGTAGTAGTTGTTGTTGTGTTCGTAACTGCTTCGCTAAAAGAACTAGTATTATACATTTGATCCAAATCTGAATTATTCACAAATATATTAGAACCTAAAAATAACGGTTCAATATTCGTAACATTACTTTCCTTGATATTTATTCCAGATACAGAAAACTTATTACCATACACAAAAGTTGTACGTTCCCATTTGAATGCGTCATTACGTATAGAAGCTAGCATATTATCTATATTAGCATAAACATTTTTCATGGCAATTTGTGATTTTTGGTTTTGTGTTTCGACTAAATATTTTTTTTGTACTTCGTCAGCACTAGCTACATTTGGTGATAGGAATGTAATACTTGAACCCAAACATGCAACTGTACCCATTGTAATAATCGATTTGGTTATTCTTTTTTTATTCATGTAATTCAGCCCCTTTTATGATTATTTTAATTTCTATAATGAATCATATCAGAAAAACAATTTTGTAAACGATTTAAAATTTCAATATTCCATGAAAAAAATATTCAGGTAATGATTTATATTTTATACGTTTCCCATTGAAGGCTCTTCCCTCAAAAATTTGAAGGTGGGAGATGAATGTCGGTAGGCATAAGCCTCCTTTTTGTATTTAATCACTTTCTTACTACTTATAAAGAAACTGGAAAATGATTAACCTATAATTCTGGATTTGTTGGGCTCACTCAATTAAAACAACGTTAAAAGGAGTAAATAGTATTTCCCTTCAATATGCATTAAATAATTCAGCAGATATTTTTCAAGAAACATCTGCTAGATTTTTCACGATTCTAGTCCAAACAGAATAAAATCCAACCTAACATAACGAAACAAAAAATGGCAATATTACTATCATGGACGATAGAATCAAATTATTTAATGACGGATTTGTGAAGTTTGCAAAGACAGGAGGTACTCTAAATGTACTGTTAGACGGAGTCTAAATGGTACATTTGTTAGCTTAGACAAACATGCAAGAATTACCGAAAATAAGATCTTCAGTTGGGATTAAAGGACTTTTCTATTTTTTTATATTTTTTTATATGAAACTACATACCTTCTATCATTTGATACAGCTACAGTGAACTACCCGCCACTTAACGTCCTAACGGACTGTTTGAAGTGTGGGCTTCTCGGTTAGTCGTTACTTTTGATAGCTAACGAATTCGTCCTAAGACAGCCGAGCTAACTCCCTTGTTCCAAAGGTTGTTTTATTACTATTTATGCTAACGCTAAAAGGCGTATTGCTTCATTTTTGATATTGATAGCTGCGTTATAATCTCTATCGAGATTTACACCGCATATACAAGAATAGACTCGTTCAGACAATGTCATATTTTTTACATTTCCACAACCGCTACATGTTTTTGTGGAAGGAAACCATTTGTCTATTTTCACAAGTTGTTTTCCTTGTTCATTTAGTTTATACGCTAAGAAAGAAGTGAACATACCCCACCCATTATCAGCGACACTTTTTCCAAAATGAAGTGCTTGCGACATTCCTTTCATGTTTAGGTCTTCAATAGCTACAACATCAAAATGAGCAGCTAACTTTTTAGGCTCATGATGAAGGAAATTCTTACGTTGGTTAGCTACTTTCTCATGTAACTTAGCTACACGAATACGTTGTTTATTCCAACGCTGAGAACCTTTATTGCGCCTTGCTAATACTCGTTGTGCCTTTGCTAATTGGTCTAACATTTCACGATAGAACTTAGGATAATTGGCTTTCTCATCTTCAGAACTAACGTATAATCCACCCATCGTAAAATCTAACCCAACAACTGTTTCTACTTCTTTTTGTACAATCTCTTTTTCGTATTCAGTCAAGATGGACACATAGTATTTACCAGTAGGTGTCATAGAAATCGTACATGACTTGATCATATAATCTTGTGGTATTTCTCTATGCTGTTTGAAACGTACCATTTTCAGTTTTGGCAATTTGATATGACCATTAAGCAACATAATATTTCCGTTTACTACATTCGTTGTATAAGACTTTCTGTCTTTTTTACTTTTGAATGTCGGAAAGTCATTTTGACCACTAAAGAAATTCTTATAGGCAGTTTGCAAGTTTAGTTGAGCATTTGCCAAAGCTAATGAATCAACTTCTTTTAACCACTCAAATTCTGCTTTATATTTTGCAGGAGTTGGAAGCTTTTGTTTCTTTAGTTGTTCCTTGTCATCTTTGTACTTTTCGTACGCTTCTTTCCGTTCAGCTAACATTCTGTTATACACGAAACGTACACAACCGAAGGTTTTACGCATAAGGTATGCTTGTTCTTCTGTTGGATACAAACGAAATTTATAGGCTTTATTCTGCTTTGTCATATCATTTCACCTCACTTTTCACCTTGGTTTTCAATATATTTCTTTACTACATCTATTGGAGAACTACCAGTAGTTAGTAAGCAAAAACTTCTTGACCAAAACATCTCTTTCCAAAGTTTTTTTTTCACTTGTGGAAAGTCTCTCTTGATTAGTCGAGAACTTGCACTTTTATAAGCATTAATAAATTTTGTCATTTCTGTATTCGGATGTGCCTTGAACAAAATATGAACATGGTCTACATCATGATTCCACTCTACCAGTGTTATGTTGTAATTCTCGGATAACCTGACAAACATGTCTTTTGCATAGTCTGATATATCATCATCGAACACATTTCTTCTGTATTTTACGACCAACACAAGATGATAATACAACAAGAACACTGAATGATTATTGCTATCTAATTTCATTCGTATACCAACCTTTATTCTTTATAAGACTGATTTTATCAGAGGCAAAATAAAAAGCAAAGCCTTTTGGCTACGCCAAACCGAAATTCATCTCCCACCTACCGCTGGGCTACGCCCTTCACGCGCTTGAGGAAGGAGAATTCTTTCGAGGAAGTCGTTAAATGAACAACCTGTAAGAGTAATTGATGTGGCCAAATAGGTAGGTATTAATGTGCAGAATGAATCTGTGGTCCTTCCTGAAAATATATCATCAGATTATTTTACGGAAGAGTGTATTCAAATAAAGAGAGTTACGGAATCGGGGGATACCTCTTTCCTTTCAGTTATTAAACGTGTCAGGTCATACTGAGGCTTTATCCGTTGTTAGTTCTCCAAGCATTTTCAATAACCTTTTCATAACGGAATATATGCAGTCTAATGATATTCGGATAAATAGAAACGTCACGCACTTTCAAAATCTCGGAGACATCACATATGATATATATTTTAAGCCGTCTTCCTTTAAATCGTGATTCTACTTACTCTTTTTATGAAAGTAGCTTCATGTAGAAAATCATTCAGTCTTTTAAACAATTATAATTCAGGTGAAAAAACAAATAATTGTATACATTTTGTGTTTATTTAGTATAAAATCGAATTATAAAATCGTTTTCTTTGAATTTCACATCGATAAGGTTTCAGTTTCCTGGGGATGAGTGGGTGAGAATGATGTTCTTATATTGTATACAAATCGTGCAAAGAAAGCATTTTTGAAAATAGTGAATATTTGAAAAGGGGGCATATAAATGATGAAAAGGTTAAATGTGAAAAAATATTAAAAGAACAGTATTGAATGTGACGAATGCTGGGATATTATTAGCAACTTTGCAAGAAACTTTTTGTGGAAGAGAAACAAAAGATATGTATATATAGTTATATTGAAGTAGCGAGATGTAGATGTGGACAAGTGTAATAATGTTATGTAACCTAAATCATACTCCTCATCAAAACTGGATCCTTGAATTTAATAAAACACAAAATATTTATCAATTTGTATGCCCATGGAGAAAAAGCTGGATTATAGCCTGGAATGCTATAGGAGATTCTAAGAATGTTTTTGTAACAACAAACGAAAAAAGAGCATTATTGGACTTTAGAAATACAAAATGATGATATTATATAATAATATCCGACCATGGTATTAGATTTAGAGAACGAAATACCCACAATGGTACTAACATTAAAGACACTCTATAAGTATCTCAAATATTATTGTTAGAAAATTCATTTTTATAACAATCACTTGGGTTATCCCAGTAAAGTAAAGATAAATGGAAATGATTTGTTCAATTAGCTCTAAGATAATGTAATGCAATTAACAGAACTACTAAATATACAACAATCTACGCCTTTCTAAATCTAATACAGAGAATAATATGATGAAATGATAGATATTTATTGAACTCCCCCCACTTTCACTTCGTTTAGAAGAGGGGGATTCCTAAGTAAAGAGTTCTATCGAACTCTAATTTATTAGGCTATCTCCACAGTCCTTGCGGTTAGAAGCCTTATCGCTTCATTTTTCAGATTGATACTTGCGTTAATATCCCTATCATGGTGTGTAAGACAAGAAGGGCAGTCCCATTTACGTAGGTTTAGTTTTTTAACGTCTTTGTTTTGATATCCACAACAAGAACATAATTGACTTGAAGCAAACGTTTTTGATACGACAATGATTTGTTTGCCTTACCATTTTGCTTTATATTCCAACATAGTTCGAAACTGTGGCCATGATACCTCACTAATTGCTTTTGCTAACTTATGATTCTTTAACATATTCGATACTTGCAAATCTTCTATACCGATAACATCGTGGTTTTTGATGATTTCAGTTGAGACTTTGTCTAAGTAATCTTTTCTAGCATTTGCTATGTATTCATGAATTCTAGCTACCTTTACTCGCTGTTTATTCCAGCGAGAAGATCCTTTCGTTCTTCTAGAAGAACACGCTGTGCTTTCGCCAACTTCTCTTCTAATGATCGGAAAAACTTCGGATTTTTATAGGTTGTTCCATCTGACAAAATGGCGAAATCTTTTAGTCCTACATCCATTCCAATATAAGATTGTATTTTCGGAAGTTCTTGCACTTCTGTTTCAACTAACAATGACACAAAGTATCTGCCAGAAGGGTTCCGTCTAACTGTAGCATTTAAAATACGTCCATTTACTTCACGACTTTTGGCAAATCGAACAAGACCTAGTTTTGGCAACTTTATTTTGTTTCCTACAACGGCAATGTTTTCATTTGTTTGTTTTGTGGTATAAGATTGTACGTTGTTATTCTTAGATTTGAAACGCGGGGTATTGTTTTGTTTTTTGAAAAAGCGTGTATAAGCATCCGCAAGGTTGCGAACAGACGACTGAATCGCAATACTATCCACTTCTTTTAGCCAAACAAACTCTTTCTTCATGGCAGGAAGTTTGGCAGAGTATGTACCATATGTTAAACCTTTTCCTGTTTCTTTGTATGCATTATCCCATAGAGATAGGAAATGATTGAATACAAAACGAGAACAACCGATCGTTTTATTAATTAGGATCGCTTGTGCTTTATTTGGATAGATACGAAATTTATAAGCTTTATTGATCATCATTCCTTTCACCTCCATTTCGATATGCATCTATTATACAACGAACAGATATCCGATAGGTAGTCAAGTACCACTATATATATGTCGAACAATTAAGATGGCTTCCTGCCATCCCTTGTCCGAAGCCAATTCATCTCCCACCTACCCACTTCGCGTTCCTTGAGGAAGGAGTCTTCTTGGCTAAAATGATAAAGAAAATGTTATGTCTACAATTATGGTTTTAGGAGTGAATGTAATGCATAAAATGATAAAAAGTTTAATTCATGATAAATCCAGAAATAGAAAACTTCAAATTCTTGAAATATTAATCACTGAAGAACAAGTAACTTCAATTGAGTTAGCAAAGCAAGTTAATTGCTCGGACAGAACTATCATACACGAAATTAGAGAGCTTAAAAATAGCCTGCCTAGAAATTGGGATATAATTAGCAGGACGGCGAAAGGGTATATATTACATAAACCCCCAACTGAAACTCTTGCTCCAATTATTATGTCATATTTACAAGAAAGTGTGATTTATAAAATTCTAATAGAGATATTTCATAATAAGCATTATTCTTTAGAAAAGTGGTCCCAAATTTTATATATAAATAAAGTAACATTAAAAAAAATTTTAAAAAAATATAATACTATTCTAGATGAATTTAAATTAGAATTTACAACTGATTTTGTTAAACTAAAAGGGGAAGAAATTAATATTAGATATTTTTATTTGATTTTTTATCTCAGTATAGAACAATGTATGCCTACAATATCATTACCAGATGATTTAATTCGAAATATTAAAAAGACTCTTGATTTTTATGAAGTAAAAGTAGATTATTTCTTGTTAAAAGTGTTGGTTTATGTTTCTATCTATAGAATTACTGGAAAAAAATTTACAGATAGGAACATTGAATTTACTAATTTATATGCTCCAAATCAAACAAATTGTTTTGATATAATAATTTTCGAAATTGAGGGTTATTGTATGGTGAAATTATCAAAAAATGAAAAAGATGCATTAAAGATTTTTATCTATTTTAGCTCAAGTTCATTTAGTAATATTCAACAAACAAATGCCGTTCTTAAATATTACGAAGATAAAAATGGGAAACCTTATCAATGGTTTTTGAAGTTGATAGATATGATGAATTCTGATATTGAGGGGAGCAATATAGAATTTGATTACTTAAAACGCGAATTGTTCAATCATTTTTTAAAAGTTTATATTGCTAAGTACTATTCCTTTCCAATAAAATACTTGTTTATTGCACCTACGTATCTATCTCACAGATTCCAAGAACTGTATAATAATAATTTATTTATTATTTCTAAATGGAATGAGACTGTTACATTTAATAAATATAATGAACATGATATAAGGCATCTGGCACAAAATGCAACGCTTATTCTTGATTTTATCTATCCTAAAAAAAATGTGTTATTTATGTATTATGGAAATGAAATATATGAAAGACTTGCTTATATAACATTAAAAGATGTCTTTGGAGTATCAATGAATATCTATAGAAAGTCAGATAATAATATAAAATATGATCTTATAATTACAAATTATAGAAACAAATCTTTCTCCTCTGAGATACCCGTTTATTTTATCTATCGAAATTTCAATCAAAAAGATATAGAGCATATTACACATGTACTTTTTAAGTGAAAAATAAATGTGTACATTAAACAAATTATCTCACCAAAAGAGGGTTTAAAACATTGAACTACTCACTCCATAATATCCTCACGGACTGTTTAAAATGGGAGATTTCTAATTGAATTGGGCTAATCCCGTAGTTCCCACGGTTAGAAGACGAATTGTTTCGTTTCTGAGATTTAGTTCTGCATTAACATCTCTATCATGGTATGCGCCACAAGAAGGGCAATCCCACTTTTGAAGTTTGAGATTTTTCTGATGAATTTGTGTGTTGGATTTGATACGATGGATATCGTAGTTTTCTTATCATGTGTATGTTGAAGATTTTTGAGATGAAAACAACCTAAATCTCGGATACACAAGTCATTTGCTGTCACAGTTGGGACGCAAAGAGGACCGTAGTATCGATCATGTTGTTTATCCTGACCTGTATGAATATGTAAGAACTGTCCACTTAATAGATCATATTCATGCTGAATCCTTCACCCCGGCTGTGTAGTACATCCTCCTGAACCCGGATAAATGAATGAAAAGAGATCTGGGAGTTGAATTTAGAATACCAAGACGTTTAAAAACAGAAGTACATGGAGAAGAAACCAGCATAGATGAGGACGATTTTGAGTTTAGTAATTCAGCTAATATGTGCTGTGAAAAATTGGACAGCAGCTTTATTAAATCGTTGATTCAGTCCCTGAGGACTGATGAGTACTTCTGTTGATACTTCTAAACAGCTAGATAACAAAGTTAAAGAAATCATAGCGATATTTTGACTCATCCATGCATATAAAGCGACTAAATCTTTTTCTTGGTATTTACTAATTCTTTGCACAAGGCCAACATTTCTAGCAAGGTCTTGTAAGATATTCAGAGATAAAAAGTTTTGAATTTCTTGAGAAAATAGTTGTAATACATCAGATACAAAAAAGCTATTCTTTCCTATGATTCTACAGAAAGAATAGCTTTTTTTTATTTTAGAGGGTATTTTGTTAGCTTGATAGCGATGTGATACTATCCCCACTTAACACTCTTATGAGATGTTTGAAGTGGGGGATTCCTGCGAACACCGATGTAACCACCAGTTATCTTAGCAGACTCTGCCCGTAGTTCATACGGTGAGAATTGAAATGTCTTGTACGTTAACTCACCACGGTCCCTACTTTAGCTTGGTTTTCGCAACTTCGGCAAGCGTGGGACGATAGAACGTTGAAGATTTTACAATTGCAACAATTTTCTGCAACCAACCTCATATCTTCAGTTATCAAAGAGCAATCTGTACAAGTATATGGTAGCAAACATTTTGGCTTACGCCAACCGACATTCATCTCCCTCCTCAATATATCTGCTGGTGCTATCACACCTTCAAATATATTGAGGAGGGAGTCTTCTGTCGGAAAATTCGTTAAAAATGATATTTTACACCTGTATTTTTAGAAAAGCTTGCATAAAAAATCGATGATTCATGTGTCTATGGTCTTGTTCGATAGAATCTTGGCGCAATATTAGTAGATAGGAACCCTACTTATCGAAGCACCGAAAGAAGAGTAAAGGCAATGTAAGTTAGATATCTAAATAATATAGTAGAACAAGATCATCAAAGTGTACGTTCTATATTAGGGTTAAAATCATTTAAAATAGCAATCTCCATATTAAGTGGTGTGGACGCCATACATACTACATAAAGGGATAGGGTGATTTAAGGAATCAGTCCGTCCAAAATTAAAACAGAGTTCATCCATTAATTATTTGGACTTATAGCATAAAATACAATTCTGCTAGGAACCTGCTATCATTTGTGCTCTTCTTCAAATATTTACACCAGAATCTAGGTTATTGAGGAAAGAGACAATAAAAATAATTTCCAAATAAATAAGTTTTCTTTGTACTTTTAATCCTTTCTATTCATTTTGAAACCTATTCATAAAAAAATAATGTATGCAATTTTACAAGGATGCTATATGGGTTAAAATCGGTTGTTTTTATGAATAAACAAGGTTATACAAAGGGAATCCCATTCAATAACATGTGGATCAGATTCTTTTTCGTCACAAAATAGACACAAATTCTAATGAAAATTGTATACAATTTGTATTAGAATTGTTTATGAAAGGCAGTGAGGATTTCAATTCCTTCTTTTTAAACCGATTATAGACAGGTCTTTTCTATCCATTTGCATTCCGATTCCAATAGATAGAGAAATACCCACATGGGAAACGTGTACGGCTTGTTTTTTAGATTTACATAATGCATAGAGAGAATGCTAGGCTTGTATAAACCTGTTGTATCTATCCTTCTTTCTTGATGATGAAAAAGAAGCAAGTTTCTCATGGATAGTATGCTGTATGTACAACTGATACATATATATACGTAAAAGAAATTAGGGGGATAGAAGTTTAAACAATCATACAAGATCGGAATAGAACAGTATGAATGTAAATGGATCAGATAAGCTGGTGATACACCACGATAGAGGGGTTGGCTGGAGACAAGAACTTTTATATCCGAACCAGAGAAAATTATTAAAACAAAGGAGAGTAAGAATGAAGAAAAAATCAAACATAAAAAAGAATTTAAAGGCAACTGTAACAACCGTGACAACAGCAGGCATTTTGTTCACAGGTGTATCTCCAAGTTATGCAGAGGAACAACAGAATCAGACACCTATCGAACTAACGGATGCGGAAGCAAAAAAAGAGAAAACATTGGTGGATAATATAAAAGAAAACGAAGTAATTCAAAATCAGGAGCAAATGAATTCAAATGATGCCCCTGCTACAGAACAAGAAGAACAACCAAAAGGCAATGAAACGAGTGAAAGTAAAGTTGAACAAAATACTTCGATTCAAGAACAACAAAACCGGATAACGGATAGCGTGCAAGATGCAGAAGCAGATGAGGGCAAAGTAGTGGATGTTTCGACATTTGAAGAATTCAAGACAGCATTACAAAATAAATCTGTGACAACCGTTAATGTTATGAAAAACATTCAGATAAATGAGGAAATTCCTATTCAAATAACTAAGTCACGGAATCTTACGATTAATGGGAATGCAGATCAGAATGTCAAGATATTTCATAGTAAATCAATAAAAGTAAACGGGGCTGGTAATACTGAAACCGGTGGTGTAACCTTAAAAAACGCAAAAATTACAGGTTCGGAGACCTCGTCCAGTTTTTTGAGAATTGAGGGTACTACTTCTTCTAGTGGTGTCTACACCATAAAAGATGTTAGTTATAGTGGTTCAAGTAGTATACTATCTAATCAAACTTCTAAAAAAATAAAAGTAGGTATTGAAGGAAATACGAGTCAAAAGTCAAGGATGATGTTTTGCCAAGGGGCAGACGTAGTATTTCGTGAAGGCTCAACGTATACAGGCGCTGGGACTTATGGCAATGTGGATGTATTATTAGAGAAAAATGCAAAGGTAAATATGCTACCAAATATTGACAGGACTCCTATCAATATAACAAATTTGACAGTCAAAGAAGGTGGAGAGTTCCGTGCGAGTGATGTAGCAGGCGCGATCACAATTCGTAAAGGAGTTGTAGAAGAAAAAGGTTCTTTCCATATTGCTGGTGATAATGGTTCGAATGGTGTGCTAATAGGTAATGTAACATTATTTAATCCTGCTAGTTATAGTATCAGCAATCTAACAGGTAAAATACTAACTACTTCTAGTGGTTATCCTTCTGATATTATTCTGTACGACGGGGATGTGAATACATGGGAAGATAATGCTGATTTTGAGAGTTTACCGGGGATGTCATGGAAAGCTGTAGAATATTTTAAGTGGTCAACAAGTACCGGCGTAAATTCAACTGATGCTAATTTGGACAATTCAAATTTTGGAAAGGTCCGAAAGATAGCGGGAGGAACAGGAGGGACAGAAGTAACCGTACCATCGGCTCCTGACGTAAAGGAAGTAAAGGATACAGACACAAAAGTGACGGGTAGCGCGCAAAAAGGTGCTAAGGTGAGTGTAAAATCAGGAGAAACAGAACTAGGAACGGGAGAGGTTCATGAAAATGGAACCTATAGCATTGATATTCCGAAACAAAAAGCAGGTACAAAATTATCTGTGACAGCAAGTAATAGTGCTGGTATAAGTGAAGCAACGGAAGTAACGGTGCAAGCAACACAGCTGGAAAAACCAGTTGTCAACTCATTAACAACGAAAGATAAAAAGGTAACAGGAACAGCACAACCATATGCGAAGATTGAAGTGGTGACAAACTATCAAAAAGCAACTTATAGAGGCGAAGCCGATGAAAACGGGAATTTTGAGGTCGCATTGAATCAACCTCAAAAAGCGGGTACGAAAATTGGTGTGAAACAAAGTATAGAAGGAAAAGAAAGTGAGTACACAGAGGTAGAAGTCCAAGCACCATTAGTAGCACCTGAAATAAATCCAATTTATACAACTGACACAATGATTAAAGGAACAGGAGTAGCAAATACAACAGCCATTGCTAAAATTGGAGAGGCAGAATTTGTAGGGAAAGTGGATGATAAAGGTAATCTTCAAATTGATATCGAGGATTCCTATCCAGTCGGGACTGAAATTTCTGTTCACTTAAAAAATGATAAGGGATTAGAAAGTGAAGTAAAGACTGTAAAGGTGCAAGAAATCTGGGCAATTCCAGCTGTAAATGAAGTAACAGATCAAGATGAAAAAATAACGGGAACAGGCACCGCAGGTGCAGAGGTAACCGTGAAAGTTAAAGACGGAAAAGAAATTGGGAAAGGCACAGTAGCGGACGATGGTACTTTTTCTATTACAATTCCGAAACAAAAGGCCGATACACAGTTAGATGTGAAAGTAGTAAAAGGTGAGAATGAGGGAACGAAGTCAATTACAGTAAAAGATGTGACGCCACCTGAGGCACCGCAAGTAGATGATGTGAAAGCAACAGACAAGAAAGTAACAGGAACAGGAGAACCTGGTGCGAAGGTTTCTATCAAAGAGAAAAACGGAGCTGAAATCGGAGCAGGAACAGTGGACAAGGATGGCAAGTTCTCTGTTGAGATTGCAGCGCAAGTAGCGGGAACTGTGGTATCTATTACCTTAACAGATAAAGCAGGAAATGTAAGTGGAGCAAAAGAGTTAACGGTACAAGAAGGAATTGCGAGCCCAACTATCAATGACTACTACACAACAGATGCCTATGCAAAAGGGACCGCAAAAGGAGCAAGTAAAGTAGCGATTTATGTAGATGGGAAGTTAATCCGTACAGCAGGCGTGAATGCAGACGGAACGTATATGATTTATACGGGAGATATTGTAACGCTTCAAAAAGAAGGAGCAGTCTTTGAAATCGCAGCGCGAGATGCGGCAGGCGCAGAAAGTCAAAGGACACAAGGGACAGTTCTCGCAAAACAAGCTCCAAACGCGCCAGCTATCAATGACTACTATACGACAGATGCCTATGCAAAAGGGACCGCAAAAGGAGCAAGTAAAGTAGCGATTTATGTAGATGGAAAGTTAATGAGAACAGCGGGCGTGAATCAAGATGGAACGTATACGATCTATACAGGAGATATTGTAGCGCTTCAAAAAGAAGGAGCAGTCTTTGAAATCGCAGCGCGAGATGCGGCAGGTACTGAAAGTCAAAGGGTACAAGGAACAGTATTGGTAAAACAACGTCCAGAAGCACCGACTATCAGTAAGTACTACACAACGGATGCTTATGTAAAAGGAACCGCAAAAGGAGCAAGTAAAGTAACGATTTATGTAGATGGGAAGTTAGTGCGAACAGCGGGTGTGAATGCAGACGGAACGTATATGATTTATACGGGAGATATTGTAGCGCTTCAAAAAGAAGGAGCAGTCTTTGAAATCGCAGCGCGAGATGTGGCAGGCACAGAAAGTAAAAAGACACAAGGAACCGTACTTGGTGTAGAAGCAACTATGACTGCAAAATCCTTCCATTTGGGAACAGATAACTATATCGAAGGAACGGTAAGTGCAACCATTCAAAAGGTGAAAATTATAGTGGATGGTGAATTACTTCGTCAAACAACAGTAGAAAATGGAACATATAAAATTTATGCGAGAGATTTGGTGAAAGATGCAAAACAAAAAGTAGAAATCGCAGGATTTACAAGTGATAATCAGGAAGTTGCTAGAACAAAAGTAGAAGTAAAATAAAAAAGACAGAACAAGTTCCATCTTATGCATGTGAATGGGATGGAACTTGTTTATAAATAAGGAGAATAAAATATATGAAACAACTAACCAAAAAGATGATTTCCACTGTATGTATGACAAGCATTCTGTTTTCAGCAGGTTGTACAGGAGCAAAAGATATAAAGAAGGAAAGCCTGGAGCAAC
Organism: Bacillus cereus group sp. RP43; assembly: GCF_040459645.1. Lineage (NCBI taxonomy): Bacteria > Bacillati > Bacillota > Bacilli > Caryophanales > Bacillaceae > Bacillus > Bacillus cereus group sp. RP43. The sequence continues at coordinate 120,519 of NZ_JARVHQ010000003.1, read as the reverse complement.
AAGAAGTGAAAAGTGAAATTGGAAAAGAGAAAGTGAGTCAGGAGATGGAGATGAAAATAAAAGTTACCGGAGCCAAAATCATAGAAGATAAAACTGTGTCGGAACAAGAACAGGTTGTTCAAGTCCAATTTGAAATAAAAAATGAGGGAAAAGATGACAACGGAATTGGAGCCGGTGATTTTGTGATCCAAGATGATAAAGGGAAAACATATCCGATGTACGGAAAAGAAGATAACTTTGGCGATGTGATTCCAGTAGGTAAAAGCTTAAAAGGAAATGGATATTATAATATAGCAAAAGGCACAAAAGAGTTAAAAGTTGTGTATAAACCAACGGTAAAGCAAGAAATGGATGAAAAAACAATTGAATGGAAGATTGGAAATCTGAAAAAATAATATTAAATATAAAAAGAGGGGCAATGTTAAAAGTGAAATCTAGATTAGATAAGAAAAAAGTATTTATGTTCAGCTCTGTCCATGTATGGATAGATACACGAATATATTATAAGGAAGCAATGACTTTAGCACGAAATGGCTATCATGTAGACCTATATGCAATTGAAAATGGCACCTCCATTACAGATACTTCCGTAAAAGTTCATTTACTTCCTAATAAATCAAGATGGCATAGACCATCTCGCTGGCGATATTTATACAAAGAGGCGCTTAAATCCGATGCATTATATTATCATTTTCATGATCCTGAGTTGTTAATAGTGGCTGAGAAATTACGAAAAAAAAAACCTGATGCTATCATCATTTATGATATGCATGAGCATTTTCCAAGTCAAATAATGACAAAAGAATGGATACCTAAGTTAATACGAAAACCACTTTCTTCATGGATTCATGGTAAAGAAAAAAGAGCTATGCAGGTCTGTAACTCTGTCATATTTGCAGAAAAGTCGTATGTAAGTAACTACCCAGAATATAAAGGATTGAAAAAAGAGCTTTTAAATTACCCAACATGGCAACTTAAAAAAAAGGTCTTAAAAGAAGAAAAATTCACGTTCATTTATGTAGGAGATATTGTAATTGAACGAAATGTCTTTGGCATGCTAGAGCTTATTAGTGAGTTGAAAGATAGAGGCTACAAGGATATACAATTGAAGCTAATTGGACCAGTGGATATCTCGCTGGAGCTACAGTTAACTGAAAAAATTGCAGAATTAGGAATAGAAGAAGAAGTAAATCTTTATGGTCGTATCCCATATGATGAAATTTGGAATCATTATAGAACAGCTCATATAGGACTTTGTTTACTATATCCGCATCCTAATTTTGTACATTCTCTAGCAACAAAATTGTATGAATATATGGCAGCGGGGTTACCCAGCATCATATCAGATTTCCCAGATTGGAAAGTATTAACACTTGAAACAAATTGCGGGATAACAGTTGATCCTTATAGCCTGTCTAACATAACAGATGCAGCGGAAAATTTAATGAATAACCCTCAACTTTTTAGAACTCTATCAGAGTCAGGTAGAGCAGCATTTGAAAAACATTATAACTGGGAGAGTGAATCAAAAAAACTAGAACAATTATATGAACAACTATTACAAGTAAGATTTGAATAGAGGTACTAATGATGGAGAAGATTACATTTAATGATTTTTGGAAAGTGTGTAAGAAACATTTTTTAATTATAAGTATGCTTCCGATTACAGTTATCACAATAGTCTACTTATTAAATAAAGAAATATTACCACCAAAGTTTGAAACTGCAACTCAATTGATTGTCTCTATGCCAAAGAGTAATGTAGAAGGCTATTATTTTGACAATGTACGCTCTAGCATGCAATTAGTAGATACATTTTCTTCTATCGTACAAAGTAAAAAAGTGATGGAAGAAGTGAACAAGCAATTACACATAAAAAATAATTCAAATAAAGTAACTGTAATTACAGATGAAAAATCTTTAATTATTAATGTGAAGGTTACAGGAGAAAATAATAAAGAAATAATTGATGTAGCTAATGCAGTTGCTGGAAATGCGCAAGAGAAGTTCAAACAATTATTTGAGGGAATGAATATAAAGGTTTTATCAAAGTCTGAAGAAGCAAAAGAGATTTCAATCACATTTCAATTAATATTGGGAACAATAACGGGGATTATGTCAAGTTTAATATTTATTTTTACAATATTATTTTTCAGCTCCATTATTACCAAAAATGAGCAGATAAAACAAATGGGCTATATTGTGCTGGGAGATGTACCATTAACAAACGGCAGAGAAGAGGATATATATGTTTAAGTTTGGCCATAAGGATAACCCATCTCAAAAATCAAAGAGAAGCTTGAACTTTATAAAAGAAAAGTTTCATCATATTCAAACTAGTTTGCAATTTAGTAGAAATCTAGAAAACAATGCATTAAGATCAATTGTTATTACATCTGGGAGTAAAGGAGAGGGAAAGAGCTTTTGCGCTTGGAATCTAGGAAAAAGTCTAGCTTCTAATAATAGACGGGTTTTACTTGTTGATGGTGATATGTATAAGGCGAAATTATCAAAAAAATTAAATACTTTTGAGCAAATAGGATTATCAGATATATTAATTTCCGAAAAAAATCCATTAGAGTTTATTAGTGAAACGGTTCAACCAGGCTTATTTATTCTTCCAACAGGAATATTGCCACCAAATCCTATTAAGTTAATAAACTCAGAAAGAATGCTAGAAGTAATAAAGCTCTTAGAAGAAAATTTTGATATGGTAATCATTGATACACCACCTGTACTGTTACTGAGTGATTCAAGAATTATAGGTAACATGTGTGACGGTGTAATTGTAATCATACGGAGTGGTTTAACTAAAAAAATGGACTTAGAAGTAACCATGGAGTTTTTAAGCCAGGCAAATACACATGTAATAGGAACCATATTAAATGGAAGAAATTATGGAAGAAATGAGATGAATAGTTATTCTTACTATTAATTCTAGTAAAACTCAGTACGAAAAGATTTCTTTCCTTAACCTTGATCAAAAAAAAGAAAGGTTGATACTCGTAAGCCTACTGATCCTATTGAGTGTTGTAACCGCTAGTATACCCTATGGTGTATTTCTTCCGTTATTTTTAGTGGTGTGTGTGGTATTTATAGTCGTACCTTACAAAAAAATAATTAATAGCCTTTGGATAGGAATCTTAGTTACATCATTTCTTGGATCTTACCTTGGAATCCCAGGTAATCAGAGTATTTTCTTGTTTAGAATTTTACTAATGTTACATTGTATTATGTTTTTGTTTTTTGACAAAAAAGAATGGAATAGGCTTTCATATTTTAAAATCCATTTCATTTTATTAGGTATTTGGTTAGCTGGTAGTGGTATTAGTTTATTTTGGGCAGGGATACGGATTGAAGCAATAAGGTATATTTATTATATTTTCGAAGCATGTTATTTGATTCTATTAATTGTCTACTACGTTTATGACCAAAAAAGCTATCGGTATTTTGTAAATGTGATCATATTCTTTTATATACTTGCAATATTTATTGGTATTATAGAAGTTTTCACTGGATGGCATATGTCATTATCAGGTTCTCTTTTTTATGAAACATTAACAAGTAAATTTCAACCTACTGCATTCTTATACAACACGAATGATTATGCTATGTTTTTGGCAATATTTTTTCCACTTGTATTTTGTAGAATATGGAGAATGAATGTAAGGCCGTGGAACATCTATTTCGCTATTCTATTATTATTACTCAGTTTGTATTTAATCATTACAACATATTCAAGAATGGGAATAATCGCTATTGTATTAGAAGTATCTATTATTTTTGTATTTTATATGCGAAAAAGTATTGTTTTCATAGTCTTTGGTTTATCTGTTTACCTACTTATAGAATCTTTTTTACAACAAAATTCTCAAATGAAAGTAGAGCAAATAATAATTTCAGCTTTTACGAAAAAAGGTGCTTCTACGGATGAGCGAATGAATCTTTATCAAACGTCATGGGATATTATTCGGGACAGTCATTTTTTAGGGATAGGTGCAGGAAACGTTCCCATTCAAATTAATTCCTATTTAACAGGGCATGAGTCAATGAGAAATGCATATAGAGCCCCACATAATTTTTGGCTAGAATCAATTGGGGGCATTGGATTTTTTTCTTTCGCAATTGTGGGACTTATTATTATATCACTATATCTTTCTATACGAATATGGATGAAACATGGGCATATAACTAACACAATTCAATACCTTATACCATTATTAATTGTGATTGTATTTATTTTTAGTTCTATAGCCCTAAGTACCATTATTGAAAAAAGATATCTGTGGCTCGCATTAGGGCTTGCAATAAGAATGATAAACATAGAATTCATAGAAAAAAAGGAGGGGGATTAGAAAATTGTTTTATTTTATCCTAATTAGTGGAACCATGATATTATTTTTCCTGATTTTACTAGTATATTTTTATTTTTATCCTTCCAAAGGTATACAACGTATTCGGCAATTAGAAAGGGTAAAGAAAGAATATATAAATCAAATACACGGGCCAAAACGAATAATTGTTGGTGGAAGTGATGTGCTTTATAGTTTCAATACAGATAAAATGAATCGAGAATTGGCTGTTCCTACGGTAAATTTAGGGACGAATGTAGGACTTGGTATGGGGTATTTATTAGATTTTGCAAGAGAATATTTGAAGTCAGGAGACGAAGTAATTATTTGCCCTGCATACTCTTTGTATTATAAAAGACCATATGATATTTTTGCATATGAATATTATCGAATGTACGATCGTAAAAAACTTAAGATATTCACATTGAAAGAACAGATCTATTTTCTATTAGCAAATATGAAATTGAATCTTGCTTATGTACAGAAGCAATTTAACTTGAGTGACAGTGGCGCATATATAGATGTCAAGGGAACTGTACTAGATGAAAAGAAAAACAGGCCGCTTAAATTCCCTCGAAAATTTGAGGAGACTGAATCCATTCAAAACCTATTGGATTTTAATGAATATTGCTTAAAAAATCAAATCAATGTGAAATTAACCTTCCCATCCACTTTGTATTTTTCGGAGTATATGAACAGTAGATATTTACAAGAATTGGTTCAATATTTGTCTGTAGAATTTGATTGTATAGGAAAACCCGAAAGCTACTATGTTCCCAAATCCAAAATCTATAACTCTGTATATCATGTTAATGAAGTAGGACAATCGTTACGTACCAGAAATCTAATTGCTTACCTGAAAATTGAAGAGGTGAATTATGGATCAAAGCATTTATAATGATGAATTAGTAAGTGTGATTATGCCTTGTTATAATCCAAATTCGCATATAAAAGAGGCTATTGAAAGTGTTTTGCTACAGACATATACAAATTTAGAATTATTAATAATAGATGACGGTTCTACTGAATCAGTTCAGGAATTTATCGAAGATTATTTAATAGATAAGAGAGTACGCTTTATAAAGCAATCAAGAAATCAAGGAGTTGCTATAACAAGAAATATTGGCTTACAGAATAGTAAAGGGCGTTATATAGCATTTCTTGATAGTGATGACTTATGGTTTCACGAAAAGCTAGAACAGCAACTGGAACTGATGAAGATGCATCAAGCAGGATTAGTATACTCCGCTTATGAGGTTATTCGTAATGCATCAGATAATGTAATCAACGTTATATGGGTTCCAAAAACCATAAAATATCGAAACCTTCTCAAAAATACAATTATTGGATGCTTAACAGTGTTAATTGACAGAGAAAAAACAGGGAATATTAAAATGCCAGTAATTCCTGTAGGAGAAGACACCGCGACGTGGTTGAATATTTTAAAAAAAGGCCATATGGCATATGGAATTGAGCATCCACTTGCTAAGTATCGCGTATCAGGATCATCATTATCCGGTAATAAGTGGAATATGGCCAAGGGAACTTGGAAGATGTATCGGAAAACACAGCACTTAAGCTTTTTTTCTACTGGCTATTACTTTAGTTTTTATGCATTTAATGCAACTTTAAAGAGAGTTTATAAGAGAGGGAATTTACTGTAATGGAAAAATTACTTTTTAAAATTATAAGTCTATTAAAATTTATTTTCTATCTAATAAGGAGAGGTGTAGATATATTAATTAGTTGCTTAGTTTTATTATTTACAGCACCTTTAATGTTAATTATAGCTTTACTAATTAAATTGGAGGATGGTGGCCCTGTTTTATTTATCCAAAAAAGAACTGGTAAAGATAACAAACCGTTTAATATATATAAGTTCCGTTCAATGTATAAATTTAATCATAATAAGCAAAGGCCTGTTGAAGTGAAATATGATTGGATTCATGGGGTTCCCGAAGATTTTGTGTTTAAAAAGACGGAAGGGCATGATCCAGATATTACAAAAATAGGATTATTTCTTCGCAAAACTAGCTTAGATGAATTGCCTCAATTCTTAAATGTATTAAAGGGTGATATGAGTATCGTTGGTCCAAGACCAGAGATAACAGAAATAACGAAATATTATTCGAAAGAGCAGCAAAAACGTTTAAAAGTAAAGCCAGGAATCACGGGTTGGGCTCAAATTCATGGACGTAGTGATATGAACAATGGTCAGAAATTAGAATTGGATATGTACTATGTAGAGAATCATAGTTTATTACTCGATATTTTTATTATTTTAAAAACAGTTAAGGTGGTTTTAACAACTAAAGGGGCGGTTTAATGAGGAAACCTTTTATACCTAAAAATATTTTGATGGTCAGTCACGATTATTTACCTAATATTGGTGGAGTAGCAGTTTATGTACATGAAATGAGTTATGCACTGAGCAACATGGGACATAAGGTAACAATTTTAACACAATATCAAGCAGAATATGGAAAAGTAAAAGAAGAACACTTTGAAAATGTAAGGATATTAAGAGTACCTATTTCTAGATTGAGAAAGCTAAATGATTTGCAATACATTTATCGAATGAGAAATTTAATTAATAAATTGCAAAAAGAAGAACAAATTGATGTCGTACATTGGCATACCTTGAATAAAGATGCTAGGGTAATACGAAATTTAAAGGTGGATGGATTGGAAGTTTATACAAATCATTTATCTTGGTTCCGTATGTTGTACAACGAAGGGAATTATAAGAAGATATATTCATTAATTAAAGATCCGGATTTTATTATTTGTCCTAGTAGAGAAATTGAGAAAATGTCTGGAGAGCTGTTTGGCAATGAAAGAAGTTGCTATTTACCTAATGGGGTAAATCCAAGCATGTTCGTTTTAAATGAAAATGATGTAGAAGAAATTCGAAAATCGTATAATATTCCTTTGAAAGATAAGGTGGTTTTAACAACGAATCGTATGGAGCCAATTAAAGGCATGCGCTATTTTATTGATAGTATTTCTGGGATCTTAAAGGAACATCCAGATACAACTATCATAATAATTGGTGATGGAAGTGAACAAATAAAATTAAGAAAAAAGATTCAGTCTCAAAATATTAATCAATCAAAAGTAATCTTTATTGGAAAGGTTGCTAATATAGAAATAAAAAAATGGATGTCTCTTGCCGACATATATGTACAACCATCTTTAATGGAAGGGTGTAGCATTGCCATTATCGAAGCTATGGCTTGTTCCAAGGCGATTGTTGCCTCAAAGGTTGGTGGAAATCCAGATATTATAAGCCATGGTGAATCTGGTTTACTTGTTAGACCGATGTCATCTTTAAGATTACAAGAAGCGGTGTCATATTTGCTTAAAAATCCTGAAATATGTAAAAAGCTCGGATTGAGAGCTAAAGAAAAAGTAGAAAATGATCTAAACTGGGTTTCACTTGCGGAACATATTTCAAAAATTTATGAAGAGTCCCCTCATTAGGTGAAGAGGAGTATTTCATGCAGAAAATTACTTCAAATTACTTTTTTGTAATTATGTATCATTTTCTTACTGTTATCACACCCATATTTACAACGCCTTATGTGTCTAGAGTATTAGGACCGAAAAATATTGGGATAGATGCCTATGTTAATTCGATAGTTCAAATTTTTATGGTTTTTATTGTTCTTAATATTGGCGTATACGGTAGAAAACAAATTGCATCAGCACAGAGTAAAAAAGAAATTCATACAGAATTCTGTGCCATTTATAGTGTTCAATGTATGACGACAATTATTGTATTGAGCACGTATATTTTTTATATTTTTCAAATCAATAACTATCATAATTTATTTTGGATGTATGGAATTACCTTAATTGCAACAGGGTTAGATGTAGCTTGGTATTTCATAGGATTGGAAAAAGTAAAGCAAATTATGATTCGAAACTCAGTTATTCGATTACTTACTATCGTGTCTATTTTTATATTTGTGAGAACGCAGGAAGATTTGTGGAAATTTGTTCTAATAAGTAGTTTATCACTTCTCTTTGGACAGTTTATAACATGGAGCATTTTATTAAAAGAAATTAAACAAATTAAGCTTTCATTTTTGGGTATAAAACAACATATTAGATCAGTATTAGTTTTATCCATTATTCCATGCGTGTCTCTAATATATATGTCAATAAATAAAATTTATTTAGGCCACATTGTAGGGAATACTGCAGTCGGTTTTTACAACCAAGCGTATAAGCTGATTATTATATGTATGGGATTTATTAACGCATTATCAACTGTAATGATGCCTCGCATGGTAAACCATTATACACGGGGAGAAAAAGAAGAATTCAAAGAAATGATTGAGTTTTCTATAAAATATACTTGCATTACTACTTTACCCATTATGGTAATGATAACAATATTAGCAAAGGACATAATCCAAATTTTTCTGGGTAGTTCTTTTTCATCTGCTTCTAATGTATTAATCGCATTAGCCCCAGGATTAGTATTAGCAGGTCTATCAGAAATTTTTGGAGTTCAAATATTACTAACAATAGGCAAAGAAAAGCCCTTTACTTTATCAGTTATTATCGGTGCATTTATTAGTTTGAGTACAAATTTTTTATTAGTAACCCACTTACATAGTATTGGTACAGCCATTGCTTTTGATGTTGGCATACTAACAACTTTATTAGTCCAAGTGTATAGTTCCCGTAATTTTATTTCTTTACCCAATTTACTATATGGCGTATTAAAATATGGTTTGTTTAGTGTCTGTACGGGAGCGGTTATTATATGTATTGATAATTTACTGGTACACCATAATGAAATTTTAACAATTGGAGTTAAATTGATACTAGCTGCTATTACTTATATGACTTTTCTTTTGATTAGTAAAGATAAAATTCTATCCAGGTTAATTTTCCAGATTGTGAGGAAATAAATATGACAAAAAAATAATGATAACTGGCGGTTTTGGGTTTGTTGGTACCCAACTAATGATACAGATATAATTTATCAAGTGCTCAATTATTTAAATAAAATTATGGGGACTAACTTGAAAACCGAAATGATGCCAGCACGTTTGGGTGAAATTCAAGATAGCTTACTCTACTATAAAAAAGCCTTTTTAAAAACAGACTGGTCATCACAATATATATTGTTAGAAGGGTTAACTGAAAAGTATAAATTAAACTTAATGAAAAAAGGGGTATCAATATGAGTCTATCAAAAAAAATAGAACAAAATAAAGCAGGAATTGTTGTTATGGGTTTAGGATACGTTGGATTGCCATTAGCTGTATCTTTTGCAGAAAAAGGTTTTAGTGTAATTGGTTATGATTTAAGTGAAGAGAAGGTGCAATTAATAAACAAGGGGAAATCAGACATTATTGATATTCATTCTGAGAGGATAGCTAATGTTGTAAATAAAGGATTATTATTTGGAACAACAGAGAAGCGATGCTTAGGAGAGGCAGATGTTATTATAATCTGTGTACCAACACCACTTACTAAATCATATCAACCGGATATATCTTTTATTAATGCAGCTGTGAATGATATTCAAGGTCATTTTCGTTCAGGAACATTGATTGTTTTAGAAAGTACAACGTATCCGGGAACATCTAAGGAATTGATTCAAAAACCATTAGATGAAAGTGGATATACCTTAGATAAAGATTATCATATTTGCTATTCACCTGAACGTGTAGATCCTGGAAATGAAGTATATAAAATTGAAAATACTCCTAAAGTAATAGGTGGGGTTAGTAAAAAGTCAACTGCGATTGGTCAAGCATTGTATAGCAAAATTGTACAACAAGTAGTACCTGTTGCAACTGCAGAAATAGCGGAAATGAGTAAACTTTTAGAGAATACTTTTCGTAGTATTAATATTGCATTTATTAATGAAATGGCATTGCTCTGCGAAAAAATGAATATTGATATTTGGGAAACTATAGATGCTGCTAGTACAAAACCTTTTGGGTTTATGCGCTTTACTCCCGGTCCTGGAATTGGAGGACATTGTATACCATTAGATCCTATGTACCTTTCCTGGAAGGCAAAAGAATCTAATTTTTTTAGTAGGTTTATTGAATTAGCACAGGAAACAAATCAAATGATGCCAGAGCATACGGTTTACAAAGCAATGACTGCCTTAAATCGAGCGAAAAAACCAATAAATGGATCTAAGATATTATTAATTGGTATGGCATATAAAGAAAATATTGATGACTTACGAGAATCGCCTAGTCTAGAAATTCTTGAAAAGTTACAAGAGGTAGGTGCAGAGGTATCTTTTTGTGATCCATTAGCTACAACCTATCATGATAGACACAATGAAGTTCATACATCTATAGAATTAAATTACTCCTTAATTCGAAATTATGATTTAGTAATATTACTCACTTTACACGACGTATTTAATAAAGATGAAATCGTTAATAACAGTAATTTATTGCTAGACACAAAAAATTATCTAAAAAAATACTACACTAATAAAATAGTCCGTATTGGTGATGCGGGATGAATGTAAATTAATAATTATCCCTTTGAGACTCCCACGACTGAAGTCGCAAGCCCTAATCCTTACGGATTAACGGGTGGGATTCTTGAATGAACAAACGTTCGCAGTCCATTTCTGTTTTGAACAGCCTTCATAATGAGGGCATCTCATTGCCCCTCCTAAACCAGACCATATAGGTGTTTAGGCTTATTGACTATTACCACCAATCACAGTTGCGTAGCGAATATTCATCGCCCCTACGATATCACGATGTTTCTCAAATCCACATTGACACTTGTATTCTCTGTCTTGTGCCTTATTTTTTTCAGAACCTTTCGGACAGGTTTGACTTGTATAAGCAGGGTTCACATATTGGATCTTAATACCAACTAATGTCGCTTTGTACTCGATGAATTGTGCTAAACGATAAAATGACCAAGTATGTAGATTTTTTCGTTTTTACGGCTTGTTCTTGCCGTCTGTCTAATATTCACTAACTGTTCTAATCGAATGACAGAAAATTTCACTTTTCATAATTGGGATGCCATTTATGAAAAAATGAAGAATATTGAAGCATAATTTCTTAAGTCGAAAAATATAGGGTTGGACCATTCTCGTTGGTACGGTTTAAAATGTAATCTATTTTACTTTTAAAACATTCTTAAATAATGAATTGAATTTCTATTAGTTTATAGTCTTTAAAAGAGAAATGGAAATGGAAATATAATTATTCTTATAATTAACTATTTAGTAGCGAAACATCATACAAATATACTGTTTTTTACCTAGGAATCGGTATTTATTGAACTTGGGATTAGTCGACATTAAATTGTATTATAATCTTATCAAACTTTACGGAGGGGATTATATATGAAAGACGTTTTACAAGAGCTACTTATTACTAAAAATGATTACTTGATACACGAACTCTATCAAAAAGATTTATCAAATATTGCAAATACACTTAAGGATTTTACTTATAAAGAACAAGCTACATTAATTGAATTATTCCATACTGAACAGGCTGTTAAAATCATTAACCATTATTCTCTTGAAAAGCAACATCTTATTTTTATGCATCTATCTATTGATAAAAGTAAAACACTAATAAATAGACAACTCGTTAATAATATCACAAGTTACTTTTAAGTAATTAAATTTCCTAATAAAATTATTAAAAAGGGAACTACATTTTTCAAGTCAAGGTTTTGTTATTTATTTTGTAACTAAGGTTAATAAAATATAATTTCTTAGATTAAGTACCTTCAAAATAATATATAGCGTATTTTGAATGTTACTTGTGATAATTGTACATTCAGCAGGACTATACTTATTGAGATTTAATGCAGAAAATGTAATCGGATGAGTGTATACAATTCATTCTAGAATATGAAATAAAAATTTTGTTAATTCTACAAATAACAGGGGTATATTTATGTTTCAAATGTTTAATCAAATTCACGCTGGATCGTGGGTTATTTTAACTTTACTATTTATTATAAGTTATATGTTTAGAGTAGAGATAACATTATTGCTACAAAGATTTTTCTATATAAGCATAATAGGTTCAGGAATTATTATGCTTAATATGATGGATTTTCCATTGAAGTATACCTTAAAAGGTCCATGGCACTTATTCTTATTATAATGATGGAAATCATGATTATACGAAACCAAAGAAAAAAAGATAATATTAAATGGTGAATAGTATTGGGTTGTTTACTTCTTTCACTTTCAAATAACTAGATATAACGTTATTCGAAAGTTAAAATATTAAACAACCTTTGTAGAATATGATATTAGTTATATAATCCATGTAGAGTCGATGTAACCTAAATTAAAGTAAAAAACCATTGGATGGATACATTTATATAATAGAGTAATTTCCGAAGAAACCAACATTTATTTTTATCTTAGTATATCTAAAAATAAAACAACTGCCAAGCTCTCTTTCAAGAAAGCCTTGGCTTTTTCGCATGTTTCTATACCGCCTAGATAAGAACCTTAACTACATGTAAAAGTTGAAAGAAGATAACCATATGCCTAAAATAAAACAAAAGTAATGACGATACCTATCGCCATTTACCAACAATTATAATTTAAATAAGTGAGACAAATATACCAAATTGAAAATTCTGTTTAGAAGTTTATGATCGTCTTCATTCAACATTTCGATTTTAAAATACTAAAATATCTCTTATCTTCTCAATTGCTAATCACCTTCAACAATAAGTAGGCTTATAGATGCAACTTCATTTTCATTATAACAAGGCTCTACACTATCCCGAATAGATAAACTTAAACCTTTTTGTGTACATAAATAAATAGTTAATTTATCATTTTTAATTATATAAAAAATACATAACTATAGATATTATTATTGAACCCTTTTGAACTACCCCCACTTTCACTTCGTTTAGAAGAGGGGGATTCCTAAGTAAAGAGTTCTATCGAACTCTAATTTATTAGGCTATCTCCACAGTCCTTGCGGTTAGAAGCCTTATCGCTTCATTCTTTAGATTGATACTTGCGTTAATATCCCTATCATGGTGTGTACGACAAGAAGGGCAGTCCCATTTACGTAGGTTTAGATTTTTAACGTCTTTGTTTTGATATCCACAACAAGACATAATTGGCTTGAAGCAAATGTTTTCGATACAACAATGACTTGTTTACCGTACCATTTTGCCTTATATTCCAACATAGTTCGAAACTCAGACCATGATACCTCACTAATTGCTTTTGCTAACTTTTGATTCTTTAACATATTCGATACTTGCAAATCCTCTATACCGATAACATCGTGGTTTTTGATGATTTCAGTCGAGATTTTGTCCAAGTAATCTTTTCTAGCATTCGTCATGTATTCATGAATTCTAGCTACTTTTACTCGTTGTTTATTCCAGCGAAAAGATCCTTTCATTCTTCTAGAAAGAACACGCTGTGCCTTTGCCAACTTCTCTTCTAATGATCGAAAAAACTTCGGATTTTTATAGGTAGTTCCATCTGACAAAATGGCGAAATCTTTTAGTCCCACATCCATTCCAATGTAAGAGTTTGTTTTCGGAAGTTCTTGCACTTCTGTTTCAACTAACAATGACACAAAGTATCTGCCAGAAGGGTTCCGTCTAACTGTAGCATTTAAAATACGTCCAATTACTTCACGACTTTTGGCAAATCGAACAAGATCTAGTTTTGGCAATTTCATTTTGTTTCCTACAACGGCAATGTTTTCATTTGTTTGTTTTGTGGTATAAGATTGTACGTTGTTCTTCTTAGATTTGAAACGCGGGGCATTGTTTTGTTTTTTGAAAAGGCGTGTATAAGCATCCGCAAGGTTGCGAACAGACGACTGAATCGCGATACTATCCACTTCTTTTAGCCAAACAAACTCTTTCTTCATGGCAGGGAGTTTGGCAGAGCATGTACCATATGTCAAACCTTTCCCTGTTTCTTTGTATGCATTATCCCATAGAGATAGGAAATGATTGAATACAAAACGAGAACAGCCAATCGTTTTATTGATTAGGGTTGCTTGTGCTTTATTTGGATAGATACGAAATTTATATGCTTTATTAATCATCATTCATTTCACCTCCATTTCGGTATGTTTCTATTGTACAACAAACGTATATTCGATAGATAGTAAAGTAACAGTTTATGTATGTCGAACAATTAAGATGGATTCCTGCCATCCCTTGTCCGAAGTCAATTCATCTCCCACCTACTCACTAAGCGTTCCTTGAGGAAGAAGTCTTCTTGGCTAAAATGGTAAAACTAATATAAATCGACGAAATTAGAATTCATCTTCCATAATTAGATTTCCAGCATCATTATCTTTCGTTAATCATTGCTACAAATAATTTACTTTTGTTAGTCTGTCATATTTATAGGTAGCGCAGAATGAAATTAAAAATTAATAGGATTATTATAAATAATTTAATCGCACACGTATTTAAGCACCATTTTAGACCTTTACAATAGCTCTATTATTAGTTATATATTGTGACATTCAAACAATATTGGGTTGGTATTTCAAAAGTTTGATCAAGCTGTCACTATATTAATAGGGAATAGATATCAATCCATCCACGTTAATATACGTCAAATGGTTTTAAGAGAAAAATAGAAAAAGCAAGAATGATTCATATCATGTCACGTGTAGGAAAATGTATAAACAATGGAATCGTTTTGAGGTACGTTGAAGCTTGAAAAAATATTATTTATTTAGTGTGAAACATTTGAAGTGTTATAACAAGCAAAAGATAAATATATCTATTTTCACACTAACAAATGTTACCAAATAATTCTAACTAGCTTAAAGTATTTTTATTATTTTCCCTATCTATTTAACAGGAATCTATTCAAGGATAACGCATCGGAATTTTTTAGAAACGTCGTAACTTTATTTAAACCTTTGCGACTTTCTTAGAAACATCGTGACTATATTTTAAAGTCACATTCACACAGGTTAAATATTATAAATGTAGTTTAATAAAGGGGGGATATTGGGTAAGCAGTATAAACATTTAATCCTACAGTTTACATAATCTTTATTATACGCAGTTGTTAAAACTAATAAAAAGCAATCTCAAAATGAATAGTACTCTTATGTCATTGAGATGAATAACGTCATAAAGTAAACTAATTTAGGATGGTCGAGGAATCTTTTACTAAAAGTATTAATTTCTATTATTCAGGATTAATATTTTGATAAGTAGCAAGTTATAATTCTGAGCTAAAAATGCTTCGTATCTCAAAATGAATAGTATTCTTGATTTATGAGATGTGTGAGAAAAAATGCTAATTTATGTAGCATTCCTATATATTAAATTCACTAAGATGTCCATATTCATTATATATTTGCTTTATAACATTTTAAAATCCCATATAGGGGTCACCACACATGCCCATCAACTTAAGAAACTTTATTACCCCCAAGTATCAAAAAACGTTATTCTTTCTAAACAAGCTAAACAGAAAGGATCACCAAGGTAATCTACAAAAAAGAGCCTAAGAAATATTTCTTAGGCTCTTTTTTCTCAATCTTACTTATTGAACCATAGCAGATACGATTACAGTAAATTCAGATGTAGCATTCTTAGGGTTGGCAATATAAAGAGATCTTTTAGATACGACACTTGTTCGATTGCCACTTAATACACCAGAGAAATGAGTAGGGTCTGTTGCAGCAGACTTATCTTCCATTACATTAAAACTAATAAAATCCGGGTCCCCGCCACCTTCAATCTCCCATTTTAAATATTTTGTTCCTGCAGGGAGATTTTCAGTACTAAAGTTACCACTTGAACGATTTTTCTGTCCTGGTTGTGGTCCTTTACTTGATCTTACTCTTGCAATCTCTACTGTCGCTTTGGTTTCCATATCCATTCCCCTTTTCATAATAAATGTATATTTTAGTTAGGTTACTACAGCAACCTAACTAAAATATACAATTTATAGAAAAAAATGGGTATTGAGAAATATTGAGACTTCTTTATTAATTCAAATTATTTATTCATAAATTACAGCATATATTTTTATTCCAACTAATGATGTAGCATGCCTAACATTATCAATGTACATTTCTTTTTTTTGTACCACTTCAGTTCGATTTTCGTGTAAAACGTCACTAAAAATAAGGTCATCCATGTCCCAAAATTTATCTTCCATTACATCAAAAAGAATATCGTCTAAATCGCCACCACCCGCTAGTTCCCATTTCAAAAACTTTGTGCCTTCGGGTAAAATTGCAGTGCTAAATAACTGACCTGGATATATAGTTGTTACCAATTGTCTCCTATTTATCTTCATTTACATAGCCCCTTTTTCAATAAGCATCATTTACTAAAATATATAATTTTTAGAGGTATTTAGGTATTGATAAAATCTACATAATACCTATTATCGGTAACTATGAAAATGTAAAAATAGTCTTAAAGATTGCTTTATTGCTTTGAAGTTGTTTTTTGTCCGCAGAAGTATGCTTAATAGGCTTCACCATAAATGCCCATCAACTAAAAAACTTTACTAGCCCCAAGTATCAAAACAACGTTATTCTTTCTAAAGAAGCTAGATTAGAAAGGATGACATTTTCTTATGAATCTCTCGATACAAGATGAACTACAACCATTTGTGGAAGAATTACAACGATATATTACACCTGTATTTTTAGACGAACTCGCAAGAGAGAGCGGATTTATAAAGCGAAAACGTAAGTTTTCCGGCTCAGACTTGGCTACGATTTGTATTTGGATTAGTCAACGAGTAGCAAGTGATCCCTTAGTACGATTATGTAGTAGGCTTCATGCAGCCACTGGTACTTTACTCAGCCCTGAGGGCTTAAATAAACGTTTAAACGCTAAAGCAGTTTTGTTTTTACAACATATTTTTTCTTTACTGTTACAACAAAAAATATGTGAACAAACACAAATTTTTAACCATTTCTTCACTTATTTTGGACGAATCCGTATCCTAGATGCCACCGTATTTCAGGTGCCAAATGCTTTAGATAATGTATATCCAGGCTCTGGAGGCTGTGCTCAAACAGCCGGAATCAAAATTCAATTAGAATATGATCTGCACAGTGAGGAATTTCTTAACTTTCAAGTTGGACCAGGAAAAAATAATGACAAAACATTTGGCACGGAGTGCTTAGATACCTTACGACCAGGAGATTTATGTATTCGTGATTTAGGTTATTTTTCATTGGAAGACTTAGACCAAATGGAACAACGAGGTACATACTATGTGTCTCGTTTAAAATTAAATAAGAATGTATATATGAAAAATCCAGATCCAGAATACTTTAAAAATGGTGCTATTAAGAAGCAATCGGAATACATACAGATCGATGTGAAACGGCTTTTAAACCAACTACAGGCTGGAGAAACATTTGAATTAAAACATGCTTATATCAGTGATAAACAACAACTATTTGCACGTGTTATTTTTAATCGATTAACAGAAAAGCAACTTCAAAAACGGCGAGCAAAGATTTCGGAAAAAGAAAAGTCTAAAAATAGAGCGTACTCAGAGAAAAGTAAAATGGTAGCTGGATTAAACGTGTACGTGACGAATACACCTTGGGAATGGGTTCCGATGGAACAGGTACATGAATTATATACTTTACGTTGGCAAATAGATTTTCTCAATTTTAGTTGTATTTGAAAATTCTATTCCGTTTTTTATACTAAACAACAACTGTTCACGAGACTCCTCTAACTTAATTTCTATTTTTTGATTTGTTGTATATCTAATTGCATTTGAAATAAAGTTATTAAGAACCATTTCTATTTTTTCTTTATCACCAAATATAAGTATCGTATCTTGTGGATATTTAAAAAATACATCTATATTTTTGGATTTCATTTCAATTTCATGCGCTTTTAAAACATTGTGAATTTGTGATACTATATTAAATTGTTCTTTTTTAAATTCATTCCGTTCTATTTTTTTGCAAAATTCAAAAATTCTTCAATTGAATTTGAGATATTATCAGTTTGTTTAATAACGGTAAAGAGAGTATGCTTTAATCAATGCAATAGGCGTTTTTAATTCATGTGTAATATCACCCATAACTCTTTTTAAATTTTCATTTCTGTGAGTTAAATCGTGATGGGCTTGGCATAGTTTATTACTCATTACATTTATACTCTCAGCCAGATCTTGAATTTCATCATTGTTTTTTATATTAGTTTGTTTAAAATCTAAGCTTAAAATATCTTTTGTAACTGTACTCAGTTGCTTTAAAGGATCAGTAATCTTTTTAGATTGTATCCATACTAATACGATTACTATAACAATAGTAATACTGAATATCAAAACATTAAAATTATTAAGTGTATTTATCATTTCATCAGAGTGAGCCATAGAAACCCCTACCACAATAAACATATCTTTTTTTGAGAGTAAATTAGCAAAGAATTGGGCCTTTAATTTTCCTTGATCATATAATTCACCAGCTTTTTCACCTTTTTCTACTTGTTTTAATTTTTCTATTCCAATCCAAAAACGATTTAATGTAACTCGTTTCTTTGAAAGTTCCTCACTTAAAGACCTACTCAAATCTTCTGGTTTATTTGTTATAGGTGTATACACAATAGATAGATTATACTTTTGTTCCATATTTTGAATGTTATTTATAAATTGTTCTTTTGATTGATTTTGTATTTGTGTCGTCACAATATTAACTTTTCCCCTTATTTTATATAAGTAATATTTAGGTAAAAAATAGTTTGTCAATAATAATGACAGTGTAAAAATAAGAAAAATTATAATTGATATATTTATAAATAATTTTTGAGCAAGTTTACTCATAAATTTCCTCCACATTAGATCCTATACCTTGATATATTTTTATCATTTGATTACTTATATAGAAATTGAGTTGAAAAAGAACAATATTTCAATATCATGGCGGAACAAGTTTATCACTCCATTCAAAGCGGATACGAAGTATAGTAGAATACTAGACAACGAAGCATTAGCTGACATCGAATTCATACATATGATAAAAAAGGACAAACTCTCCAAGGGGAGAAGTCTGTCCAAAATCATAAAGAGTTTATCCACCGCGTGTTTGGACTTAAAGCATAAAATACGATTTCGTTAAGAATCTACTTTCATCAACGTTCTTCTTCATCTATTTACACCATAATACATTAGTTTTGATTAGTTATAATATTTTAGTCTAGATCTGTTAATGAATTAAGATCCGTACTTTTCCCATCTATTTTTATTTGTACTTTTTGTTTTGGATTCGCTGTTACTACCCAAGCATTCGGTAAAAATCGATCCTCATGAGATAAAGTAGACGGTGAATTTCTAACTTCTCCCCCTAAATATAGGGTAGCAGAAGACCCTCCATCCATAGCCATTGCATTTATAGCTCCTTTTTCATACAAAATATTTTGACATTCCTTCAACGTAGCTCCTATACTATGTGTCTGTCGACCGTCTATGACTAGAAACATAATGGATCCATCTTTTTTCTGGGCCATTATACTACGCGGTCCAGAACCCCATCCTCCGTCACCTTCTGTTATCATTTTTTCCCCATTTACAATTAACTGTGGCATAAATCCTGCTGCAGAAACAACTTGTTTATCCAGTAGTTGCTGTGGGGAGTAATTTCCAGTTATCATTTCACCAAATTTTGTTAATCCAGCAATGATTGCAGGCGAATTCTTATCATGATTTGTATCAATGATTTTTCCATCTTCTATTACAATTCCAGTTGCAACACTTCCTCCGCCTCTTCCTGTTTCATCAGAAAATCCACTCGCATTCACGGCAACAAGTGCATCATTCCGTTTTGCCATTACACTAATTTTTTCGCCCTTTTCTTTTCCCTGTGTACCTTGATGGGTAACAAGTTTGACATTAAAAGGATTACTAATAGTAACTAATTTCCCCTCAAAATGAAAGCGACTGGTTTTGTTACTTTTAATGGTTTCTACATCAATTTTTAAGGGTTGGTTTTTTAATTCTTTTAATCTTTTTTCTGCTATTCTTTTATAGATTCCATTATTACTATTTTCCCATTTAGGATTATTAATAATTTCTCTCAATTTATCTAACTCTTTTTGAGATAAGAAGGTATACTTTACGTATTGTGGGTGTTGAGAAGTCAGTATACTCTCAGCAACGGTTATACGAAGCCCTTGACCATATTCGGTACCGAATAATATACCTATACCAATAAGAATGAAAATACAAATAAGGATTAAAAACCTTTTTAAGAATTTTCTTAGATGTTTCACAGTTTTATCCTCCTCGATCAATTGATTACATGAAGGAATTAGACTATACATTCTAACTCAAGTTCATCAGTTAGGTTGACACGTTTCACTTATTAAATTAACTAACTGATGTATCCCTTCGTTATTTTCCCTTTTGAAGTTATTCATATTTTGAATGTACGTTTCTTTATTGTTATATAATTTTTTTATCGTATGAATAAACGTATCATGTTTTGTGTCTTCTTGAAGTAATACTTCAGCGTACCCTGAACGTTCAAAATATTTTGCATTTATTATTTGATCTCCTCTACTTGAACCACTAGTAAGTGGAATGAGAATCATTGGCTTTTTCAAAGTCAACAGTTCGGAAATAGCGGTCGAGCCCGCTCTTGAAACTACTATGCTAGCTAGATGGAGTATATCAGGTAATTCCTCTCCTATATATTCGAATTGTTTGTATCCTTCTATCTCAATAGATAAATCCACTTTCCCTTTTCCACACATATGAACAATATTAAATTCCATCAATAATTTATCCAAACTTTTTCTTATCATATCATTAATCCACTGTGCGCCTTGACTTCCGCCCATTATTAGTAATATAGGTTTATTTAGTTGGAATCCACAAAAGGCTTTTCCACGTAATCTATTACCCCTTAGAATTTCTTCTCTTACAATTGGACCAATATAAGTCGTTTTTTTGGAGTTTAAATTCTTCCCTGTGTCAGGGAAAGTTGTACAAAATTTCGTTGCAAAAGGAAGGGCTATTTTATTAGCAAGTCCTAAAGTACTATCTGGTTCACGTATAATAATAGGTATCTTATTCAATCGTGCCCCTATAACTACAGGAACAGATACAAACCCGCCCGCTGAAAACACAATATCTGGTTTCATTTTTTTAATTAATCTATAACTCTGTAAACATCCCTTTATAATTTTGAAAGGATCTTTTATATTATTCCAATCCCAATACCGCCTAAGTTTCCCTGTTGAAATACTATGATACGGTACATTTGTAACTAACGATTTTTCTATTCCGTTGTGAGACCCAATATATTGAATATCCCATTCCTTTTTAATAAATTCAGGGATTAGTGCCATATTAACCATGACATGTCCAGCGGTACCTCCCCCAGTGAATAGTATTCTTTTACGCATAAATGATTCCACCTTTATTATTTAGTAACATACTTAGCGCTATATTAATTGAGATTGAAATTTCTTCCCTTGACCATTTCTATCATCTCAATAGTCCTCAAACTAGACTATTAAACATCTGTTGTTTTCAAGAAGTTATAAAGAATGCTTTTGTGTGCCTTTAGCATCGCTTCTGGCAAATTATCAATCTTATAAAAATGTAAATTTAAAGATTCATCATCTGATATTTGCAAATTCCCTCTAAACTTTTTAGAACTATACACAATGGTAGTCGCATAAAATTCATCTTGATTTTCCAATTTTCTAAAATATGACTCCCCAGAAAATACATTAAATAGTGTAAGATCCTCTACTAACAACCCTGTTTCTTCATACACTTCTCTTTTAGCAGTATTTTCAATCGATTCTCCTAGTTCCATTAACCCTCCGGGAATCCCCCATGCTCCTTTTGGTTCCTTTCTTTTTTGTAATAAGATGCGACTTTCTTTATCAATTAAAATGACAACAGCTCCAACTAAAATCAAAGGGCGATGTCCTACAATTTTTCTAAGCTCTGTTACATAGTCCATGTTTTATTTGCTCCTAATGAATGCGGCAAAAGCAATTGAAAATTATTTTTCTCTTTTACTATTTATTGAAGTTCCTAATTGATTAAACTTTTTATATAGTTTGATAAACCTTTAATTCATACCCTTTATTTAGCAAAAGATCCTCTACAATTTCATAATAGTCATTTCCATATTCGCTTGATTCAAACTTAGTAAATATCTGTATGACAAATTTATTTTTCCCTACTATACCCGGGATTTTTTGATACATTTCTTTACTCTCAACAAAAGTTACGCATTCTTTTATTTTTTTAGCAAAAGCGATGCGTGTTTTTCCTGATCACTCCAATTTAATTCATCAAGAATATTTATATTTATGGTATCGTTACCTTTCATATTTATAGAGAATATATCTATCTTATTTTTAGGATAAAGTGCCATTTTATACTTCTCCTTTATGTTTTTCTTTTTCTCATGTATCCCCATACATCTTGCAATGAATTTATGAATTGAATTTGAGGATTCCAGTCATGTTTTTTTATATCATGTAAAACTAAATCCGATTGATCTTTACTCTTCACACTATTTGTTTCTCGTATCCGAAAATCTAGGTTCGTTATTTCTTTATACATCTTTAGTACGTCTAATAATGAACGTTTTATACCTGATCCTATATCATATTTTCTTCCTTGCTCGCCTTCACACAGCAATATATGATAAGCAACAACTGCATCACGAACATCTAAATAATCCCTTGTATTTTGGAGGTTATTAATCTCAATGATTGGCTCACATTTTCCCATTTCAATATCTACTAGTTTCTTTCCAATCAGAGAGCATATCCCTGTAGATTCACCTGGCCCAATTAGATTAGAGGGTTTTGCTATAACGATATTTGAGCCCATTAATTCTCCCCATGCATCGGCAATCATGGCTTGCATTGTTTTACTTAAACTATATGGATGTGGAGGTATTGTACTTTTTGTTAAATCATGCTGTAGCGCCGATCCTAAAATAAGTGTCTTACAATTTGGAACTTCTTGTCTTAGTGACTCTAATAAATAAGAAGTTCCCATTATATTGATTTCGAGACTATCAAGAGGATTCTTCCATGATTCTAAAACAGAATTCTGTCCTGCTAGATGTAATACGTAATCAGGTTTTATTCTCTTAATTAAGTTCATCACTTCCGTTTTATTTGTCAAATTACATACAACACTATTGGGAATCTTAATTGTATCAGGGTGAGTTTGGAACATGGGAATTACGTTTATACCCAGCTTTGAAAAATATTGATACGCGTGCCGTCCTGTGAAACCATTTACACCAGTAATCAAAAGACATGCATCTTTTTTCATGATACGAAACCACCCCTTTTTAACATTTGCTTTACTTCACTTTTTGGCAGTAGCTCGTGTTGAGAACTATAATTTGATAGTGTAACAGGTGGACAATCTGAATAGTATTCTTGAAGACCGTCTATTTGAATAGTAGGCAATACTACAAAATAATCCTCATCAAAACATACACTTGTCTTACTTTCAACCCCAGAAAGAAGTAGTTCACTTAGTTTTTCGCCTGGACGAATACCTAATTCTTTTATTTGTACATTGTTTTTTTGAGAATCCTCGATTAAAATCTCTGCTAAATCTGTAATTTTACAAGCTGGCATTTTCATCACAAAAATTTCACCACCTTTTCCTTCATGTGTTGCTTTAAATAACAATTCAACTGAATCTTCAATTGTTAAGAAAAATCTAGTCATATCAAAATCCATAATACCTATCTTTGAATGTTCCTTAATTTGATTTTTAAAAATAGGCACTACACTTCCATTTGACCCGAGAACATTTCCACCTCGGACACAAATAAACTTTGTTTTACTCGATTGTACATTTGCATGGATCATTAGTTTCTCTCCAATTGCTTTTGTCATCCCATATGTATTAGATGGGTCAGCAGCTTTATCAGTTGAAACATATATTACTTTTTCTACATTACTTTGAATGGATGCTTCAATTACATTTTGCGTACCATTTATATTCGTTTTAATTGCCTCATAAGGTTGGTATTCACATACAGGAACATGTTTTAAAGCAGCAAGATGGAACACATAATGAACACCTTTACAAGCAGAAACTAGTTCATCTTTATCACGAATATCTCCAATGATAAATTTCAAATTATCATGATTAGCAAATTTTTGTTGCATCTCAAATTGAACCGTTTCATTTCGTGAAAAAACTCGTATTTCTTTCGGTGATTTTCTTAATAATTGTTTAATAAGTTCTTGGCCCCAAGAACCTGTACCACCAGTAATCAAAATTGTTTTATTATACATTTATTTTTCCTCCTAATAAATAACCGTAATAAGAAATTTATATATCTTGCGATTACTTAAATCATAATAATAGTTTGTTACATTTAAGTGACATTTTTTTATAAAGGAAAACTCTCACTCTCGAATCAAAATTTTACGAGATAAAATAATATCAACTTGCTTTACCCTGTGTACAGAAAATTGTATGTTTCTGTACATGATAATATTGGACAAAAAATCTTGAGATTTCTCCTCTTTTTGTGTTCAAAAATCTTATAAACTTATGTATGTTCAGATAAATATGCAGAATTAAGTTATTGAACAAAAAGGAGAGGAAAAAATGAAAGTTGGATATGTTCGCGTATCTACAATTGATCAAAATTTAGACTTACAAATTGATACTTTGAAATCTTATGGATGCGATAAGATATTTCAAGTTAAATTAAGTGGAGTTAAAGATAAAAGACCAGGTTTAGAGGAAGCGCTTCAATTTGTACGCCCTGGTGATTGTTTAGTAGTTTGGCGATTGGATCGCTTAGGTCGTACCATGCGCCACATTATTCAGATTGTTAATGAATTGAATGAACGAGGGATTAGTTTTTATAGTTTTCATGAAAATATTGCAATGAATCGTTCAAGTGCTACTGGTCAACTTATGTTTCATTTATTTGCTTCTTTTGCGGAATTCGAACGCAACTTAATTCGTGAACGAACTGAAGCTGGTAGAGTTGCTGCACGAGCAAGAGGGCGATTTGGTGATAGACCAGAGAAACTAAAAGAAAAGGAAATCGATATGATACAAACCCTTGTTGCCAATAAAACCCCTATTAAAGATGTAGCTCAAATGTTAGGGGTTTCTCGTACAACAGTTTATCGATATTTAAATAAATAGGGGGAATAATATGGTAACAAGGGAGCTTCTTACTTCATCACAAAGGGCGTATTATTATGAAATTCCTGAATACATGGATCAACGAGAGCTATTGCGTTATTACACAATATCTGATGAAGAATTTAAGATTATATATAAACAGCGTGGAGCCGCTAATAGATTAGGATTTGCCATCAATAATCGATGTTCTACCAGTATACAGGTCCCACACATCATCGCCTTTTCCAGCATTAGTAACGTCATGTTGGAGCATTTGTCTTGCAATGACAATTTCGCCACCCTTTATGCTATCTGACAAACTTCCACAAATTCCTGTCATATATATTTCATCAGGATGAAACTCTGATATAAGTAATTGTGTACAACTAGAACAGTTTGTTTTTCCAACACCACTTATAACAGATATAATCTCTAAATTGTTAATACTATGATAATGGAATTCCCACGCGGCAATTTTACGAACTTTTCTACTCGGGTATTCTTCGTGTAAATAATTCAGTTCAGGTTGCCAAGCTGCAATTATTCCAATTCTTTTCATTTTTATCCTCCACTCTCCTAAATCATACCAAAAAAGTCTTGTTTTGATATATAATTTAATCGGAATGTTAAAATAATTTAAGTCATCGATATATTAAATGCAAAAGGTAGGTAATTATATGATTCGTGAAGCTGAACCAAAGGACAGTAATGTAATAGAAAATCTATATAAAAAATTAGCACCATATAGCAAAAACATTAAGGTTTTACCAGAAAGAATTGAGCAGATTAGGAATGATTCTAATAATTTCTTGTTTGTCTATGAGGAAAGTGGTAACGTCAAAGGAAGTATATTTATTACGTTTTGCCTTGATCTTGGATATCAATTTAGACCGTATACTGTTCTAGAGTATGTGATTGTAAATGAAGATTTTCGAGGTAATGGGATAGGTGAAAAGTTATTGAAACATGTAGAATAGATATCAATTGCAAGGGGGGCCACAAGAATTATCTTATTAAGTAGTGCAACTAGAATAAAAGCACATAAATTCTTCACTAAAAATGGATATAATGGAACTATAAGTAAGGGTTTCAAGAAGTATATACCAATTAATTAAATTTTATATATAGGTGTTTTTTCTTAGAGTGTTTAGAAAGAATAACGTTTTTTTGTACTTAGGGGGTAGTGAACATTCTTAAGTTGATGGGCATGTGTGGTGACCCCACATCCATCAACTTAAGGTATATTTTTATACAAAATGTGGTCTTTCCATATAGTTTTTTATTATCTTTTATAGATTTTATAAAAGTGGGCATATCAAATAAACCCTGACGGGATTCAATTTTTTTACTATGCTACCTGATGAGTAGAAGTGGTATACTCATATACAACACCCAAAATATCAAAGACTGTTTTTTTCTCATATCGATGAGATTTTCGTCCGTTGTGCTGTAGGAAGTTAAACAGACGAAGGAGAACCTTTGATAATTCTTGGGTGTTTTTGTGTAATGCTTGGTAAAAAAGTAAAAAATAATCCTTAATTATGTACATCGCTTTATATTCACTTAGCTCTTTCTGTTTCTTACGCAACAGGAGTTCTCGCATTTTAAACATAGTAGAAGAACATAATAGAATACTAATGAGTTGTCCATAAAGGTGACATTCTAATCGTTCTTGTTTAATAGATTTACAACGATGAATTTGAAACCAAGATTTCCATATTTTAAATAACAGCTCAATTTGCCAACGCAGTGAATATAGATCATAAATTTTCTCTTTTGGTACCCATTCCGTAGGAATGTTTGTCATATATACCGTAATACCTTGTAAAAGTTTTGTAAGCTCTGTATATGTAATTCCTTTTTTCTTTTCGCGAATAGCTCGCTCACGTAGGCGTTTCTGTTTTTGCTCCTCGGTACATCTATAAACCACAATACGAGTAGGCAGTTTGTCTTTACTCCCTACATATACATCATGTAATTCATACACTTGGCCAGGTTGTAATTGTTTCATGATGTCTTCCAAATGAATTTGTATATATACCGGTCTCAATTGAGCGGGTTTTGTTTTACATACGACTGTTTCGAATTCTTTTCTATATATTTTAGTTGGTAACTTAAGACGTGATAAATAATATCCTTGCTTATCTTGAATAGACTTAAAGTCTTGTAGACGAAAATATCCTAAGTCACGGATATATAGTTCATTCTTTTGTGCCATGCCTGTTCGAGTCGCACTATATACCTGATCACTTCGTTTTCCTGGTTCAATTTCCACATCAGAAAATTTCCCACTCAACAAGTCATACTCTAGTTGAATTTTCACACCAGCTGTATGACTACATCCTCCGGCACCAGGATAAGTAGTTGCGAATCGATCTGGAACTTGGAAGGTTGTAGAATCAAGGACGAGAATCCGTTCAAAATAAGAAGAAAGAGAATGAGAAATCTTAGATACTCCTCCAATTTCAGCTTGTAAAAGTGTAGTAAATACAGTGCGAAAGAAGGCTGCTGAAGCCGAATTAAATCGTCGATTAAGTCCCTCTGGACTTAATAAAATTCCTGTTGAAGTTTCTAATTGACTACAAAGTTGAGTAAGAGAGGTAGTAGCGATTTGTTGATTTAACCATACACACAAAGATAAGAAATGGTGCCCGTGGCACTTGCGTTTTCGTTTCATCCCGCCTGCTTCTATAGCTAATTGATTAAGTATAGCGGGAGACATATATCGATATAGCTCTTCGGCAAATAAAGATAACTCTTGTTTTTGGTGCATATTCATAAAAAGCGCGTCACCCTTTCTCATTAACATAAGAAAATAGTAACGTGCTTTTAACTTCAAAAATAGTCTAAATCCTTAAGTTGATGGATGTGTGTGGTGACCCCCATATAGGGTTCCTTTTTAGCATTGTACTTATTGTATATTTTTATATTCCCCAGAATGTCCCTTCGTACCTTTAATTGCTCCATTATGAATACCTGCATCTAATGTATTTTTTGAGTCGTTCAACTGCTCTACGACGATTAGAATTTCCTATGGTTGTATACAGATAGATAGTTTCCATTGTATGGTGTCCCATTTGATTGACTAATGAAACAGTCACTTCTATATTGAGTAGCGTTAAAACCCATGCATATAATAGAAAGAAAAACTTCCCCACAGGTGAAGTCTGCCCAAAATGAACTAACGGTACTTTTGTGACTTTCTACCATATTAATATACAGAGAGGTCTACAAAATATTCAGAGTTAATTTTTTTGTAGACCCTTTTTTAAAATTAGGGACTCTTAATTTTACTAACTATAAACACTTCTATAAAAAATCACGATACCATTTATGCTATAATTTATAATTTTCATTTAACATCTTTGTTTGAATAGGGTTACCCTCTTTATCATATTCCGTGAATGTTGCTCTATAATACGGATTAGCTCCATCAAAAATAAATTTAGCAGGAGACTCTATATATAAAGTGTTATCGTTTTTTATACGGTTCCCTTTACCAATTAATTGGTAGAAATCAACTGGTTTTTCATTATTAAATTTGTCAATTTCAGCCATTGCTTTTTTGATATTAGATAAATTAATCGTTCTATAATTTGGATAAATAAATTTTTGCACAAGCTCTTTATCATTAAAAGTTACGTTTAAATCTCCCTTTAAATCATGCGTTCCAGAATACACCATTTTTCTTAAATCATGTT
Source organism: Bacillus cereus group sp. RP43 (assembly GCF_040459645.1). Taxonomy (NCBI): domain Bacteria; kingdom Bacillati; phylum Bacillota; class Bacilli; order Caryophanales; family Bacillaceae; genus Bacillus; species Bacillus cereus group sp. RP43. The sequence continues at coordinate 91,339 of NZ_JARVHQ010000003.1, read as the reverse complement.
TTATTATTGCTTTATGTCCTGGTGGTAATGTAACTTCTTGAGATGGTACAGTAAACTTATCCGAAATGGTACTTATTTCGGTTGAAGTAGATGATAAATTATACATAACACTGGTTTCAAAATCTAATCCCGCTAAAGCAACTATCCCTTTAGCAGTAACTTTAAATCCTAATTGTAATCCATTTGTTACTGCAGTGGATATTGACTTTGTATAGTCTCTTTGAAAACTATCCGTTTTCATTTTTTGAGTTGAACCTGTATAATTTTTCAATTCTGAAACACCATTATATATAGTATCACCCATTTTAGATGTGTAGTCTATATTTGTTACATCCATGTCCCTTAATGCTTCTATTTTTAGGCCCATTTGTTTTGCTATGTTGTCATACCCATTTGAACTAGAAATATTATCTTTAAACCATGATATAAATCTATTTGTCTGATGATTGTTATTTTGATCTTTAAATATCCAAAATCTAGCTAAAAACCATCCATCTATTATTTGTGCTTGCATATCAATTGGTTTACTAGTACGTTTTGACTCCATATCCCTTTTTTTCATTCTATTCTGTACGGTATCAATATAGGATTCGGCATATGGAGCTATTACTCGCTGGTCTACATTTAGATTTGATACCCTAGATTCTTCTGCAAAAACCGACGCACTGGGAGTAGTAATTGTAGAAATCATTAATACTGATAAAGTGCACATTACTACTTTAGATGACTTAAAGTTCATTATTATCCCTCCATTATTATATATTGGTTACGCTTTCATTAATATTTAACCACGAAATAAACCTTGGAATAACCTCATTTTTTCTTTTAAAAACGAAAAAAATGATACTAGCAATTACCGCTCTACTATGATGCAATTGTATTGAAGAGAATTGAGATATTCTACACTACTTTAAATTCGAAATACTATTTTTATTAAGATAAAAATGGACTTGTCCAAAATGGAATGGTCGTCATGGTAGGGGTATAAACGCAAATATCTCCTTACCAGCTAACAGGCCGTAAGGAGGTTCAGTGGCGGGTAGTTCACTATTATTTAGGGGATAACTCATTCAGCATTTCCTTTATATTACTATTCCAATATCGATCAAAAGGAGTCCTTAACTTTTGTTTCGTCAGCCAATTCTTGTTACATACTCCTTTTAACTCTTCAACTGTTAAATTTTCTTTTTCTTCTACTGTCCACTTTAAAGCTTCAATCGCTTTTTTCTCTGTCCAAAATTTATTAGGTGTTGATCGTAACTCCCATTCTTTAAAACAATTAGGATATAATTCATTTAACATTGCATAGGGGCTACTTTTCCAAAATCTCATTACTGGCGTCCTCAGTCCTTGTTGACACAGCCACTTGAAGCTAAATAGTTTTTTTATTTCTTCGCTATCCAATTTTTCTTTATCCTCTATTGTCCATTTTAGAGCCATTAATGCTTTTTCTTTTGTCCAGAAATGATGCCTGGTATTCTTCAACTGCCATTCTTTAAAACGATTAGGGTATAAATTATTTAACATTGCATAGGGATGATTGCTCCAATAAATTTGACAAGGTGAAGATAAATTATTTTTTCTTATCCAAGTTAAATTATATACTTCTAGTATTTGATTATCAGTTAATTTTTCTTTTACTTCAATTGTCCATTTTAAGGCATCTAAAGATTTTTCAATTGTCCAAAATTTATTAGGTGTTGACTTAAACTCCCACTCTTTAAAACGATTAGGATATAATGTGTTTAGCATTAAGTAGGGGCTGCCATTAAAAAACAAACTACAAGGAGTTTCAAGTTTATTTTTTAATAGCCATTGATACCCATATGTTCTAATTATTTGTTCACTAGTTAACGTTTCTTTTTCCTCTATTGTCCATTCTAAAGCTTCTAATCCTTTTTCCTCAGTCCAAAAATTCATTGGCGTTGACTTGAATTCCCACTCTTTAAATTTATTGGGATATACCTGGTTTAACATTGCGTATGGGCTGCCATTAAATACTAGACTAAGGACCCCCGCAAGTTTATTATCTATAATAAGCTTCTGGTTCCAACCTTTTTTTAAATCTTCTGCATTCCAATTCAACACCTCTTCAATTAAATATCTCGTTACTCTCTCGGCTGCTTCTTTATCTTGATCTTCGCTCCATGTACCCGCAGGAAATCGAGTTCTTTTTCCCTCTAATATTTCCTGATAGATCTCTTCTATACTAAATTTCCTCATAATAACCTCCGTCCTAGTTATAAAAACCAAAACTCATATCAATTTAATAAATACTTTTTCCATTAAACATATTGATGAAATATGTTTCTCATTTTTCTGTATATCTTTATAATTTTATAAAGATATACAGAACAGTCTAATAACTAATTTTCTATAAAAATGAGGCTATTCCAAAAGGGTACGCTCCTCCAAAATGTAAAAATGAAAAGGACTGTCAAAAGTATTAACTTATAAACTATAATCCTATTATTAATTTCCCTCATCATTCTCGTTATTGCACCAGTAATAATACAAATACCCCACATACAAATGCTGTATTTTATTTTCCAACTAGGAATTGATATTATCCGCACTTTTGGAGATCCCTTATCTTATTGAATTTTATAGAAGTATTATTATAAGCAATTTCAAACAACAATTGTTCATGACTAAAAATTAATCTCTAAAAAATTTTTGTAGCGAAAAGGGGTTTCATAAATTTGGTGGCGCGATGAAAACAGAATGTCCGTTAGGAATTAGATCTACTCTAATATTTTTGAGAAATTGATTGACTACCAAAGTATATATTTTCACTTCACGCAAAGCATACGCTTAATAAACAATGAATAGTTTAAGTGAAATCTGCCTGAATTATATCAAGCCACTGTGGATAAACCCTATTAAAAATCATTATTAACTCTGGATCGAATTGTGTATTGGCTCCTTCATTTATACGCCTATAGGCTTCTCGTGGAGATAATGTTGGTTGATATTCTCTGTAAGAAGTCATGGCATCAAAAGAGTCTGCGATAGTTATAATTCTGGCTGTAAGTGGAATTTCTTCTCCCTTTAAACCATCTGGATAGCCTGTTCCATCCCACTTTTCATGATGAGAACGAATTGTTTCTTCATGCCACTGCGTTAAAGATATACTCCGTGCTACTTGCAGACCTAAAAGAGGATGCAGTTTCATTATATTAAATTCATCTTTTGTGAGTCTATTAGACTTGTTTAAAATCTTATCAGGTATGGCCATTTTACCTATGTCATGCAGTAAACACGAAGAATGAAATTTTTTTAATTCCTCTTTACTAAACTTATTAGTTGCTTTCGCAAGAATTGTAGCATATTTAGCAACTCTCTGACTGTGCCCCTTTGTATATGTGTCCATTAGTTCTAAAATTTTAAAAATCAATTGATTTTTTTCTTTCATTATTGTCATCCTTACTTTAAATTTTCAGCAAATCTTTAAAATGAAAAAACTCTTGCTTACATTTCTTATATATCTATGAATACAGAAGATGAATTTTCGATTTACATTATTATCGTTCTCAACTCACTCTTTTAAATACGTATAAAACTTATGTCGTGCTCCTCTTAGTCGACGGAGGTTGTATCGCTGTTATTTATCCTCATTTCAATAAATCTTATAAATAACGTAATTCTCACAGGAAACTTGTTTCTTATTTACATCAGCAGGAAAGAGGATAATAGATAAAACAGGTATAGACAAGTGCTGGGTACTCTCTCTCCTTTTTATTAATTTAAAAGAAAATATGCTATCTATACACTTTTGTCATGAGGTTATTCTATACTCTGTGGGAAAGAGAATTTAAATCGACAAATACGCTCTGTTAAAATTCGGGCATAAAAGGTAGAGAGAGAGAACACAATCACTTGCCCTTTAAAGCAATATTAATACAAATTGCATACAATTTGTATTAATATTTGTGTCTAATTTGTGACAAAATAACTATTAGACTCACATACCAGTAACGCGAATACTCTTTATAACACCTAAATCATTGAAGGGAAATTATTGATTACAATAGAAAACAACTTATATATTTCAGATGAAATTGTATACATTACGCATTAACTGAACACATGTATTCGAAAGTGTTAAAAGATATCAAACATACGAAGAAAACTTACGCCTGTGGAATTTTTCTTTATTAAAGACTCTTTCTCTTTCTAAACAAATTATTTTATGATTTTCTTTAGAAGTTATTAAAACCTTAAATTCGGATAGTTTTTTGTTGCTGTTCTTTTCTCATTTCTTAAAAAGACTTTAGAAAATCCTGTTGCAAAGCTTTTCAGCATCAATACAGGCATGGCGATTTTAACGAATTTACCGAAAGAATTCTCCTTCCTCAAGCGTGTGAAGGGCGTAGCCCAACGGTAGGTGAGAGATGCATTTCGGTTCGGCATACCCAAAAACTTTTGATAAACTAGCTATATGAAGTTCTTTGATAACTTGATATATGAGGTTGCTGGAAGAAAATAGAGTGCGAAAACCAAGCCATTCGGTTCCTGCGTAAAATATCAACCGTACCAAGAGAGCATCCAAGCGTTGGACATCTAGGGGTGGAACACCCCGAAGTAACGCTCAGGGAGACGAAAGATAACTTTCGTCGTGGAACTTGAAAAGCTCCCACTTCAAGCTTTGCTAAGTGGCGAGTAGTTCACTCTAATTGGACTTAAATCGTGGAAGATTGTTCATTTTCTTGAAGAAACGTAAAAAAGCATCTGCTAGATGCTTCGATGTGGATTGAAGGGAAATAAAATCTACTTCTTTTAACCATATCGTATCCTTCTGTTTATTAATTAAGGGAGTTTGGTAGAACAAGAGTGATAGGTTATTCCTTTCCCTATTTCTTTGTAAGTATTGTTCCACATAGTAAGGAAGCGATTGAACACAAATCGACTACAACCAATCGTTTTCACAATTAAGATTTCTTGTCTTTTATTCGGGTAAATACGAAATGTATATGCTTTATTTATTAATATAGATTGCACTTCACTTTCTAGCATTCTTCTTAATAGTAAACAAAAAAGTAGGCTTACGCCTACCGACATTCATCTCCCACCTAAAATGGTGTTTCACACCTTCACATTTTAGGTGGGAGATGAATGTCGGAAAATGATAAAAATCAGTTTACAACAAATAAAACAACTTATAGAATATATTTATTTTTCATAAGAGATTTATTATATGTTCCTTTACAATTCTTTCAAATGTATATGTTGCTTGTTCGTATTCTACGCCTTGAAGATGACAAATAAAACGTTCTAACAAACTGTTTAATTCATTTAAATATGTTTGATTTAAAGAATTTAGCAAAAGTTTCTCTTTAGTTTCTTTTATTATTTGTATCATACTATTATTTTCGCTTGGCATTACTAACATCTCGTAAATTTCCCATAATGTAACGTGATACTTCATTTCATCTTGATGTTCTAATGTGTCATAAAGGGTTTTCAAATGTTTATTTAGTAGAATTGAATCAAAACTTCCGTTTTTTTTTCGAACCTTTTCAATTGTATGTTTCACGAACACTAAGCAAATTTCTAAAACTTCAATGATTTTTTTTATTGGGGTTCCTGTATGTGCTACAGTTATTCCACAATGACTTTGATGATTTAAAATTCCTTCTGATGTTAAACGAGAAAGTGCATTACGAATTGGGGTTCTGCTCATATTTAAATCTTTAGATAGTCTAGACTCCGTTAGACGAAGTCCTTCTCGATATTCACCAGAAAGGATTTGATTTTTTATCTTTATATAAGCTAGATGTTCTAATGTAGTTTTCATATATATTCCTTCCCTTAGTAGGTTATTTTCAACTCAGTGTATACAATATTATAATTTTATCATACAAAACTTACATTTTAAAACCATTTTTCTTTGTCTTAACGGTATATATACGAAAATATTATAAGTATGTACACTGCTACTCCTACAATGAAACACTTTAAATATGACTTATCAAAATATTCTCTCATTTGAGATTTACTTAATTACAAATACATTACAAGTGCAATTTGTATACTTTTTAAAAAAACTATTACCATTTATCCTCCCTCGAGCGTGTGAAACACGATAGCCAAAAACTTTTGATAAACTAGCTATATGAGGTTGCTGGAAGAAAATAGAGTGCAAAACCAAACCATTCGGTTCCTGCGCAAAATATATCCTGATAAGTTAACTATTGATTAGTATGTATAAAAGGATTCATATAGATACTATCTAAGTAATTTGCTCGTTAAAGCTGAAAATATTTGGTTGGTATGTCATTTTTATATTTTATATAACGTTTTTACGCATGATAATATAGGAAGGATTTTTCAAAAATTAGATATACATTGTCTCTTCAAAGGAAGCATCTAATTATTACAGATTTTACGATACGGAAACACCCATATCGGGCTTTAGTCCACCTTTAGGCATGGGATGAAAGGATCGTTTTTTCATAGAAAAACAGTGGTTATACTTGAATTAAGGACAAGTACAAGTCTTTAAAACGCCTATTTGTTCCTTGAAAACAAGATATCATATGGAGTTCGATAGCCGAATTCACGCTATCGGTAAAATGATATGTGTCGTCAAGAACAAGACGCTAAAACATAGGAACACGCAACGATCTGTACGGTATGGTTGCTCACGAGCCTATAACGGTCTGTCGTGAGAGTGGTGATGGCACACCGCAATCTTGCACGTCAGCGATACCAGAAATGGACTTCGCCTTTGGTAGCAAGAATCCCACTGACGTTAGTCAGCTTGCCCCTTTAAGGGTGGGAGTGTCAAATTCCACTTCAATTATGTTTCTTTTATAGATGACTTTCATTTCATCGTATCTGATGAGCGTACACTTGATTCATAATCTCTCCATATGGTTTAAAATCCAATCCATAAAAAATACAATCTACTTGCGATGTATTCTCAACCAAGATGGTATGGTAACCGCTTTTGGGAATGAGTAACATTTTTTCCTCTAAAGAGCGAATCCCACTTATATTCGTAGTAAATGTATCTCCACTAGTTTGCGAAGAATTCGGATAAAAGTTCCCATCCTTCGGTGTAGTATAGGTTACACTGGAATCGAACGTTGCACCTGCTTTTTGAAACCCTAACGAATTCGAGTTCGATATTCGTTGCGTCTCCACACCAAAATTTAGTGTTAAAGTCAGCCTAGCTATGTTATTTCCTCCTAAATATGCAGCTGGAAAACAAACTAAATTATCTTGTTCTGTATACATACTATACAACATTTTCCCACCAGGTTTTAAAGATACTGCCATTCCTTTATCAATTAGCATGTCATCACTAGTTGGATGCATATTTTGATGAATAATAGAATGATCATCTACATACAGAAACAGCACACCATCCATCCGTTCTCTAATTAATAACGAACTATTAGATACTTTCGTTGGATATAAACAGGTCCCATTTATTAAAAAACCCCCGATTTTTGCAGCTAAAAACTTATATCCCTTCCCATTGAAATGAGCTGTATTAGAATACAAACTACTTGGAATATTTAAAAGTTCTTTCCCTAAATCTAAACATGGTATACCATATTCATTTGCCAGCTGAATCAAGGAACCGCGAAAAACATCTGTTGTCATATCTTGAATTTCCTTGATTTTTGTAGGTAACAACATGATACAGGCTGTATTCCAACTTAACTCTCTCTCAATTACTTGTCGATAAGCCCCTAAAAATGCTTTTAACCCTCCATAGGCTGCATCATTCATTCCTAACATCAATAACGATATATCCGCTTGATTATTTGTTGTCCAAGCTTTTACCGCTCCCTCAGCGGTCATACCTGGTTTACTGATTTTATGAATCGTCACAAGGCCAGGATATACTCTATCCATAATTGTCTGTAAAAATTCCGGATACGTTGTAGATGCACGTGTGCTATTTGGATCTGGTTGATCTGGATCCGGTGGACGTTTATCTGGACTCGTTAAATCTAACCCATACGTAATGGAATCTCCTTTACAATTCATCTTAACAGACTGTTTCCTCTGCAATTTTTGAAAAAACAGACTAAGTAGTAACGTTTGTTTCTGACGCATTTCACTTTGAGATTCATATCCTAATATTCTTCCTATTCTTTTATTCATATCATTTTTACTCATTCTCCTATACCTCTCTTATTTTCATTTTCCCCTCAATTTCATTTGCTACACTTTGTAATAACCAGGACGGAATCCGTTTGTCCCACCCAATACGAGCGCAATTGGCTGTAATACTGTTAAAAATGTGATAACTTAATCCTCCTGTAGCCATAAAGAAAAATACATTTGGAAGATGGAAAGCAATATCGAACAAGTGAGCTAATAAAGGCAATAAAAAAGCACCACTGTTTGTGCGATGCCTTCAATGACTATTATTCCAACATCACGTTTTTCACGAATCACTTTGATAATGTCAATAATCCAATTTGTACAACTTACTACCAGAATGATAAGGAATATAATAGACAGTATTTTCCCCCATCCCACCACTCTCCTTTTCACATAATAAATAGAGCAACCATTCCGTTGCTCTTCCATAAGCAATAACCGCCGTAACGATCAGAGGAACTCACTATACGTCTTGGTATATGAAATAATGCTCGCGCACGACAAAAAAACCTGTTCTCCAATTAAGAAAACATGACTCCTTATCAAATTAAGAATAGATAACAGAAATAAGCACTCAGAAATTCAATAATCATTTGGTGTTTCCGCACCTTTCAACGTACAGTTGAATACGACATTTTATCTATTAATTTACCTTGCTGTACGCTCAAAGGAAGGGAACAACCTTCTTATGTATTGGATTGAAGAATCGCTATCGCTATATGAATAAAACCTATTATATCGATAATAACATTTCACGGATGCGTCCCTAACTCTAACAACCCTTAGTTTTCTCCCAACCATCTAAGGATGTGGTCCTACAATGAATGCATGTTAATATTAGATGGCTAGAAGAAAATCAGGTTAGTTGGTAAATAACACTTCCCTTAGACTGGGTGTTTTCTACACCTTTCAACGTACAGCAGATTATAGATGTGAGCACTAAGATTGCTTTTTTGATGTCAGATTTGTTCCACTGTACGCTCAAAGGAAGGGAAACCTTCCCTAGTCAGCGTATAATATTTAATTGTAATGAAAACAATACTTCTTTTATATATTCTCATACTCTCAACTTCTATAACAGTTCAAAAAGTTCCGCTTCCAACAACAAAAATGAACATATCAACACGCTTTTGATACTAAAAAGAAGAACTATTCACACAAATCTATTTCAACTACGCTTTTAATTTTCATTTAATAACGAAAAAACACGCTTTCTTTCCGAGGAACTCACTATACGTCTTAGTATATGGAATAGTTCGTACACAAAAAGCTCTATTGTTCTGACCCTTAAGAACAATAGAGCTTTTTTATAGTGCGATATATACAAGAAATGACACCAATATTTCTCTGATGTTTTCCGCACCTTTCAACGTACAGCAGATTATAGATGTGAGCACTAAGATTGCTTTTTTGATGTCAGATTTGTTCCACTGTACGCTCAAAGGAAAGGAAAATCATTCCTATATCACACGTTATTTATCCCTTTGTTTCCAAACACCATACCTTTTATGGTATATATGTTTTCTGTTCATGAAATCAGTTGTATTACCAGGAATATGAAACTTCTTACTCTTCTTCTCTCTTTTCTTTTTCTGTTTTTCTTCTTTCGCAGCTTGCAGATCCGCTTTCCATTGCTTTAACAATTCTTTTTTATTTCGCATCGTAGACTTCACCTCGTTTTGCCAAATAAAAAATAACAGTCATTAGAACAATTAGAGGAACTCACTATACGTCTTGGTATATGAGATAGTTCGTACACAAAAAGTTCTATTGTTTTGACCCTTAAGAACAAACAGAGCCTTTTAATGGTGCAATATATAAAAAATGACACTGATATTTCCCTGTTGTTTTTCCGCACCTTTCAACGTACAGCAGAATACGACATTTTTATCTATTTATTTACCTTGCTGTACGCTCAAAGGAAGGGAAACCTTCCCTAGTCAGCGTATATTATTTAATTGTCATGAGAACAATACTTCTTTTATAGAATCTCATACTCCCAACTTCTATAACAGTTCAAAAAGTTCCGCTTCCAACAACAAAAATGAACATATCAACACACTTTTGATAATAAAAAGAAGAACTATTCACATAAATCTATTTCAACTACGCTTTTAATTTTCATTTACTATCGAAAAATACACTTTCTTTCCGAGGAACTCTTCCCCCCTCTAGCCTCCCCGTCACCGAGTAACGTTTATTTCCCTGGCATGTACCTATTAAGGACTGTAAACTATTCTAACATGTTGGTAGATACGGGTTTACAATTCTTATATATTTTTAACATCCGATTTATATGGATACTAATTTAATAATTCGCGGGCAATTTTCCTTTTAAGCAAATCTGAAATAACACGCTTTATCCCTTGATGCTCCACCTTCCGCCGAATTCATACTTAAATGTCTATTTATAATTTCATAATAAGAACTAACGCTGTTTTTTCGTTAGATACAGAAAAAACAGTGTTAGCTTTTATTGAATTATGCAATGTTCTCTTTGAAGCTTTTAAGGCACAAAAATTTATGCATAAGGAGAAAATATATAAAGTATATAGCGTATTATCAACCATAATTGGAGTATTAACTTTACTTCTATCAGCTTTAATATTCTTTATTCCAACCATACTACAATTCGTATCTGGAGGATTAGCTTTCAGAACATTTGAGAACCATCCCATCAAAGAAACATTACAATGATTTAATCGGACTAAACGGCTCATAACCGTTCGATCGTAGGATCGTAGGTTCGAGTCCTACAAGGTCCATATAATAATAAAGCACCTATTACGATAGTTTAGTAATAGGTGCTTTTAATTTTATTCTACAAAAAAAGGCTCCGTAAACGGAGCACACAAATTAAATAAATTAAAACAAATAACAGACTCTAATTCTAATAACATGTCTCTTCTATTATATTTATTTCATTTTTTACCTGTATATAGGTAAAAAATAACCACCCATATACTTCGTAGTATGATAATATTTCATTGTGGTGATTATCATCACGCCTTTATAAGTAAGTTTTCGTCCGCTAAACCTATTACCTATTTACACACAAAAAAAGCCAGAACTCACCATTTGAGTCCTGGCTTTTTTTCTATTAATACCCTACTTCACACATGCATACTCCTCAGTAGCTGTATTTTTCATGCGAAAAATATAAACATGGTTTGTTATTTGGTAACATCAAGATGTGCTCTTAACTTTTTCGTTAAATCCTGTTTTGCTGCATCTGGAACATAGTAGTACCAAATACCATCAGCGGCTTTGTGACCGTCACCTGGGATTTGGATATCCTCACTGTTCTGCAGACAATTTTTATAATTCTTTTGCATATCAAACATTTGATTTTGCGTTAAGTTTGTTTTCACGTTCTTTTGAATCGCTGTTAACATATCACCATAGTTTAATAAAGAAGAGAAGCTTGCGCCTTTCTTAATAACAGCCTGCATCACTTGACGTTGACGCATTTGACGTCCGAAATCGCCTCGTGGGTCTTCTTTACGCATGCGTGTGAACGCTAGAGCGTGTTCACCTGTTAAGTGAACATTCCCTTTTTGGAAATGCTTCCCTTCTAGAGAGAACTCTAAATCATTATTAACATCTACGCCACCCACTGCATCCACAATGTCTTTAAATCCTTCCATATTCACTTCAATATAGTAATTGATGGGAATATTTAAGAACTTTTCTACTGTCGCTACAGCCATATCTACACCACCAAATGCATAAGCATGGTTGATTTTATCACTTTTACCTTTTCCAACGATTTCTGTATATGTATCACGAGGAATACTCACTGTTTTCATTGAATTATTTTTTTGGTTTAAAGTGATGACCATTAAAGAATCTGAACGTCCTTTGTCATTACCACGTTCATCCGCTCCTAGTAATAGGATAGATACAGGTTGAGATTTACTAATTTTTTCTTCTTGTTTATTACCTTGATCACGTTTTAACGGTTTATGAACCTCATTTAATGTTTTTGAGACCTTTGAATATACATTATAGGCATATACTCCACCACCTATAATCATTACTCCGATAACACCTAGCACCCATAATGCAATTTTCTTTCTCATTTTCTATCATTCCTTTCTAGTCTTATGAAGTGAATGCTATGCAAATTCAAAAATCCCATTGCAATGATGAGACAATGGGATTAGGGGCTTAGAAGTTTGAAACAACTAAGACGCTTATTTGATGGTGTACTCATTGTATATTATAAAGAAGAAAAATGGATTATTATTTTTTCTTTTTTAGATGAAATTAATGATTATTTTGCAAATCGATTTTATGAGACTATAATAAAATATATGTCAATTCCAATAATAGATTCATACATATAATCTCACAAAAGTATCATCTAAGGATATAGAATTTTTCTTTTAAATGGGAAAATAAAAATATTTAACCATAAAGATTCAATGATATAATTTGTATTGCTCAGATGGGAAATGGCATGTAGCATCAAGATACGGAGAAAGAGCCTGTTCTTATGTAGAAATCAGGCTCTTTTTATATTGCACTTAAATAAAAAAAGGCACTCAAACCAACTATTGAGAGCTCTCATAAAAGGGTACTACCTAGGGATAGGAAAGTAACAATGACCTTACCTTGCATATGCGAATGATATCACATACATTTAAACAAAAATTGATACACTATTTCATCTAACGAAGAAAAAATCCATCACATGACTTTTCGTTTCAAAGAATCATTATGTAAACTAGAAATAGGGTGATTCCGTATTTTTTATTCACCATCAGTGCTTCGAGTTTGTTTTGTTATTCCTCATCGCCTTCAATTGCTCCATTTCCTTCTCGACCATCCTAGCAACATCACGTTTTTCACGAATTACTTTAATTATATCAATAATCCAATTTGTACAACTTGATACCCGAATGGTAAGAATATAATAGATAGTATTTCCCTCATCCCACCACACTCCTTTCACACAAAAAAGAGCAGCCATTTCGTAATAACTGTTCTCAAAACAGGGGAAAGACCCTATCCTTATTAACAGAAATAGGGCATTTCGGAAATAAACAGGATGCGAAAATCGGGTATTTTCCATCCCTTTCAACGTACAGTAGACTATAGATGTGAGCGCTAAGATCGTTTTTTGATGTCTTGTTTGTTTGCTGTACGCTCAAAGGAAGGAAAACCCTTCCAAATCAGCATAAAATATTAAAGTGTCGTCAAAAACACTTAAGATAATCTCCGTGTCACCCTTAACCATTCTTGAATTAGAATAGACACCTTTCACATGACTATCCTTACAAAAGATATCGCAAATATACCTTTTAAATTTCATTTAGGTTACAAAAAAAGTCCCAAATCATACATTTCGGGACTTAACAGAGAGGAAAAACGGAAATTTGCATTCCATAAAATCAAGGTTCATAAGTATAATATCTCAAAAACACAACTTAAAATGATTAAATATTTCCTTTAACAAAGCAAAAAATAACATGCTAACATTTTCACTACGGTTACTAACAATACATATATGTATTATTATAAATTGTAAGACGGGAAATAACATTTTCGAGACACGAAAAAAGAGCTGGTTCTCACGTAGAGATTTGACTCTTTTTTAAATTACAAAAAGCCCTCTCACAACCAATGAGGGCTCTCGCAATAGGGGTACTACTCAGGATAGAAAGATACCATGACCATATCTTCCATATGCGAATGATATCACAATGATAGAAAGTAAAATGCTTTATAATTACATTTAATAACGAAAAAAAACACAATCCCTATTTTTATAAGCATAGTATAGTTATGTTGTGTTATTTGTTTATATGTGTGTGCAATATGTACGAAAAGCAAAAATTCTTATTAAACCCAACCATGAGAAGACACTCGAAAGAGTGCTTTTTCTCTGTAACGGACCTTTAGCTCAGCTGGTTAGAGCAAACGGCTCATAACCGTTCGGTCGTAGGTTCGAGTCCTACAAGGCCCATAGAACAAGTAAAACAACTATTTAGACATACAAAACAGAACCCTTCCGTATAAGTTAGGTTCTGTTTTGTATTTATCCAACAGTGAAAGTATCTTCACAATTTCCATTCTTTATTCGGTCATAACCGCTTCTTCAAGATTACAAATTTCGCGATACAGGAAATCCCATATCGGACTTTAGTCCGCCTCTAGGCATGGAATGAAAGAATCGCTTTTTCATAGAAAAACAGTTGTGTTTTAATCATACTTGAACGATAGACAAGTACAAGTCTTTAAAACGCCTATGTGTTCCTTGAAAACAAGATATCATATGGAGTTCGATATCCGAATTCACGCTATCGGTAAAATGATATGTGTCGTCAAGAACAAGACGCTAAAACATAGGAACAAGCAATGATCTGTACGGTATGGGTATGGTACCGTAGCTCACGAACCTATACGTTCTGTCGTGAGAGTGGTGATGGCACACCGCAGTCTTGCACCTCAGCGATACCAGAAATGGCCTTCGCCTTTGGTAGCAAGAATCCCACTGACGTTAGTCAGCTTGCCCTTTTGGGGTGGGGTGTAAATTATTAGTAGATTTATTGATTTGAATTTTTTTGACTCACTTTCTTTTTTCCCCTATTGCGTAATAACAATACCCAAACAAGCACAGAAATGATTAAAATAACCATTACAATCCCTAATAAATTAGAAAAAATATAGCCAATGAAAATAAATGAAAATACAACATGGATAACCGCTATAAGTAACGATACAACTCTTCCAATTGTAGAATCCATATCCAAATTGTTATCTTTCAATATATCTTTCAACCATAACCATACCATTACAATATTAAGAACTAGACTTACAAGGTTTATCCCCCATGTCCACATCATAACCGAACTATCTTTACTGTTAATTATAATGTTAGAAAAATCTTTTACATTCGCAATTCTTATTTCTTGATATCCAAAGATTGTCACAATCCCAATAATCATTACAATTAATGAACCTAAAGATTTTCCTGAACGATTTTTAAAAGCATCTATTACTTTATCCATAATTTCTCTCCTCATACTTTTTATAGCGAATACAATAAGGAATGAACTACGCTGTAAAACTCATCTATCTCTTTTTAGCTATTCATTTCCTTTTTCAATATAAGCCTTATATTGTTCTGTCATTACCTCCCAACCAAAAGTTTACTTTCCGACATCAATTATTTCCACCAAGGTTTAACCAATTTATCAAAGCTTAACGTTGTAAGTAATTTGACAGACAAGTATTTCTTTGATAATAAAATTATGAAGGCTCAAAAAGCCCCCAATTACATTGGGGGGTTGAGGGAGAAAATCTAAAAAAAAAGATGTCGGATCCACCTATACTCACAAACATATTATCACAAAAAACACCACTCAAAGCGTTCAATTATTACCTTCAATCCGGAAAATAATGATATTCAACTTTTGAAAGTATAATGCTAAAATAATCATTGTAAAGATAGGGATTAACATTTTTTATTGAGACACGAAAAAGAAAAAGAGCCGATTCTCGATATGAGAATCGGCTCTTTTTTATCTTATTCATTCCACACTTACATAAGTTTCACTAGCTGTAATATTAAGTTTTCTAGTAGTCTAAAATTCAATATTTACGCTCTTTGAAAATTTACTTTTAATTAAGGAATAGATTTGTTTTTGTATCTTACTTATATCTGACATAAATGGAACGGTATTAATGCAGATTATTGGTAGTTCTATATCATTAATCCCGGATATATTTGTAATTATTAAATCATATTTTTTTGAAGCCTTTTTAAACGCATCTATATTTAATTCTTCAATAACATGAGTGCAAACGAGATTTCCGAATTGATAGTCAATTATATCTTTAATTAATAAAGTGTGTGCTATGTCCGAATCACAAAATAGACCAAGTTCAATAGTCGGTATACTAGATTTCAATGAAATAGATATTTTTTCCCAATTAGTGATTAAAATATAAAAAGCTTCATTAAAAAAGCTTGGTGTCCACTTAAAATTTTTATGGTATTTGAATTTGTTCAATTCTTTCTTTAAAATGAAAATTAATTGTGAGAGTTCATGTGCGTTATTTTCTGCAAAATATCTTCGTTTTTCATGTAATATATAAGTTGGCTTATTTAATATATATTGTAAATTGTAAAATTTCAAAATAATCTGCCGCTCATTTTGAATAGGAATATTTATTTCATTAGAGATTATACGTAGTAATTTTTTTATTTTAGGAACAATAATGTGAGCGTTTTCGATTCTATTATCTACCTTTTTTTCTAATTGTTTATAGGTAAAAGCATATTTGTTATCTAAAAAGCTATGAAATAATTGAAGTAAATTTTCTTTGTTTAATTCAAGATGGAATCTATTTTTAAATAGTTGACAAAAATTTTCATTTTCTAAAATACTTATATCAATATTATCTAGAACTTTTTGATTTATGTTTATTGAGTGATTATTTTTTAGTCGAATGATATTAACCATTAGACGATATTTTAGGTTTGTTAAATCTGGAAAATTATTTAGAACGTAATTCTTTTTTATTCCGTATACGAGTAATTGATCAAGGGCTGCTAATTGGATATATGGAAAGGGATTCTCATAAACTCCATATTTTTCATATATATAATGAATAATAAGATTTCTAATATTCTCTTCTTCCCCAATAATAGTACATGGATTACTTTTTATTTGCATGCTATATTTTTCCAAACATCTATTTATTCTTTTAATTATTCTTTTAAGAGACGAAGAACTAATGAATAATTCTTCCGCTATAGTCTCTAAATCATATGTTTCATTAAAGAAAATACGTTCAATAAAAGAAAATTCAGGACTTATGGATAATACTTTTTGGTATATATAATCACGAGAAAGGTGAGGGGGGTAAGTTAACAAAATCCCTCTTGAAGAAGTGTCTATTTGAAAGGGTTCAAAGTCATCATTTATTAACTTAATGTCATTCCTCAGCACTTTTTCTGAGCATTTAATCCTTTTAGCGATATTCCCTAGAGTAATCCAATCCCTCTCCGAGTATAAGATTTCTAAGAACGTTAAATGTCTTAGTAAATTTTTATTTAAAATATTTCGCACAGTCTCTCTCCTTTCAAAAATTAAACAAATGAAATATGTGTAAAATGAACCTATCTTTAGGTATATTTTATTTTGTTACAATTATAATGTAGATGATGAATTATGGAAAGATATTTTATGTGTAATAAGGTAGTTTACAGTAAGAATAAATGGGCATATTTGTCCACAATTTTAGATGGCTTAACCAATGAAATTTTAGCTTACCATGTTTCAGAACAGATGACATTAGACCTCGTAGCGACAACACTACATAAACTAAAAATGAATAAGACCATTCGATTGACTGAAGATGCATATATTCATTCAGATCAAGGAGCCCACTACACAAGCCCTCCCTACCAAAAGTTAGTCAAAACTCTAGAGCTCGGACAATCCATGTCAACCAGAGAAAACTATTGGGATAGCGCCCTACAAGAATTATTTTTTGTCATCTGACGGAAGAGGCGCATATAAAACCTTACGAGTCTTTTACTGAGTTAAAACTAGAGGCTAAGAAATATATGACATACTATAATCATTATAGATATCAATGGAATTTCAAAAAGATGGTACCTGTTGAATTCAGAAATCATCTTTTTGATGCTACCTAACTTTTTTTAATGTCCTTTATCAAGGTTACAGATTAAACCTCTGTACTTTTTCATGTTTTTACTGATTGCGAAATATATGGTGACTATATTTTTGTGTGGAATTCTATAAACGTCTTCACGAATTAGTAGAGAAAGTTCTAAATTTGAAATTTATAACAAATTACTTGGTACACTCATTTGGACTTTCTCTAAACCTTTATAAGTAAATTCGATACTTTTCTACAATTATTGTAGAATACACTATGATTATCGGTTAACGGCCTAACATCATAGCTTCATTCATATTATAGGCATTTAGTATGCATTGCAATGGATATATGTGTGGTAGGGACTTTATGTGATATTCAATCCATCAAAAACCTAAAAATACAGGTTAACTATTCATAAGAAAAGGTGTTGAGACTATTCATGCCCTATATAAACAAAGGCGAAGTCTTCAAAGAGACTCCGCCTTTTCAACGTACAATGAACTTCAACAATTACTAGCTACTTCCTAAATATTGTTCCTCATTTACCAACCTGTTTATGCTTTTTTCAAACTTTACAACAGAACCGAACTTGTTCTGTCTTTTTTATTTTACTTCTACTGTTATTCTCTCAATCTCTTGATTGCTACTTATTAATCCTGCTATTTCTACTTTCTGTTTTGTATCTCTCACTAGATCTTTCGCATAGATTTTATATGTGCCATCTATTACTGCCGCTTAACTAAGTAAGTTACCATCCACAAAGACTTTCCCTTTTTCAATGGATGTTAAATATAGTTGTCTATTCCCAGATAGAATTATTTTGCGGTCATGTTGATTTTTACACCAAGGACGTTCCCTTTTATTTTTTCACTTTCTGTACTTGCCGCATCTCTCGCTGTGATTTCAAAGACCGTTCCTTCTTTTTGAAGCGCTACTTTATTTGCACCTGTGGCCGTTCCTTTTGCATAGGTATCTGTTGTATAGTAATCTTTAATGGTTGGACTTGCAATTCCCTCTTGTACAGTTACTTGTGTTCCCTCATTTGTAATTCAGTTTGAATTCCCCATTTTTTTAACATCATGGCATATAGATTCAGGTGAGCCCTTAACACTCAGCGTGATCCCCGAATCATATTCTAGTCCTCTCACTTTCCCCTGCACGTACTTAGTCTTATTAGTTATCTCGTCAGTATATAGTTCTATTACACCCTGAGCTTTTTGTATCATATTTAGTTCGTTTTTTCTTTTGGCATAGATTCTTGAATCAGGAATGAATCTTCTCCCCTTACTGAACCTTCATATTTTGATGGCTCCATCTGTTCACCTTTATTCTCTTGTTTTTCCTCTACATCCATTAATTCATCCGTTTTTTGTTGTTCTTCCGCTAAAGTTGGTTGCAGGGATGTTAATAATATCCCTGCAGTCGTCACAGTTGTTATACTTCTTTTGATTTTCTTTTTTAAATTTGTTTTTTTTTTGCATTTTCGTCTCTCCTTTTTACATACAATCGCTTTGCCCTTAATCTAAATGTTAAATAAACCCAACATGTATCAATAGAAAGGTTTTCAGATATGGTGAAGTGTGAAAAAATATTACTTACATAAGTAATGAGATATTTGAAGCGTTACAACAAGCAAAAGATGATTATATACAGTCTTCCAATTAAGAACGTTATAAGAAAGATTAAACGGCTTAAGCCCATTAGAATACAGGATTTAAGCCGTTTAACCTACAGGTATAGCCTACTTAACTGATGAATGTAATTTAAAACTTTTCATTACATTTGATGTTTCGTTATAAATGCTATCATAAATGGTTTTAAAATTCTCATTTTCATAATATTCAACAGGATATTGACTTGCATGATTATATACATAAATTAAATTATCGGTTTCATTCAACTTATTAAGTGGTCCTGATTCAATATAATCAATCACTTCTGGGGTATTATCAAAAATCAAAATACTACAAATAGGGTATTTTTCCCCTCCAATACTTGCAACAAAACTAATTGTCCCTTTCGCAATTTCATCAAATTGATCTCGATTCACATACACATGGTCCATCCAAATAGTAGGGATTTTTAAAGTGAAAGGATACTGTTCATCTTCGTATTCTTTTGTTAAATTCGAATTATAAGAGTAATCCAATATATCGTTTGTTTTAAAACTAGTTTGTTTTATATAGTCCCTCTTTTTTTCTGCTGCAAACATTACGGAATCTCCCCAAAATGTTTGACTTAATAAAATACCTACGACAAGGGTGCAAGACCCTATTGTTTTTAAGTTTAAATTCATTATGCTACCTCCATTAAATTAAGAGTACGTCTCATTTCCTTTAGGATTACTATACGTCCTAACATATTTGGTTTTCTGGTTGGAACTTTCGTCTAATATAACAAACAAAGTGTATAATAAGTTGTTAATAATATACGATGAAATTTCTATTCAACGTTTACATGATAATCAATCTTTTCTTGTTCCTCAGATGTGATTGTTGATGAACGTTTAAAGCTCCCAAGTGTAATAAGTAATACTGCTATAACCAATATTGGTACCAACCATTTTATTGTATTTTTCACCATCAAACTGCACTCTCCCTCTTTTTAGTTAGATCTCCAAGATCCGTTCCTTCTTCCATCTCCAGCTCCATTAATCCTATTCTTTTTTTCATCTCTGATTAAAGCTTGTACCCCTCCATAAAACACTGGTGAATCCTTGTAAATAACGTTATAACCGTCTTCAACTACGCTTTTCTCTACATTGAAGGGTAATAGAGTCTCAGTATATAAGTTATCTTTTTCAAAGATAAACCGTGACTCATCTACAATAGTTTGTAAACTAGAATTTCTATGGAGATACCTTTCTAGTACTAACGTTAAAATTTGGGGTATTCGATTTCCACCTGGCGACCCAATGCCTATAATTTCTTTCCCTTCTTTTTCTAAAATAGTGGGCGCCATAAACGTTCTTGAACGTTTACCTGGTTCTATATGGTTTGGAGTTTTACTAAAGTTAGCTAGCTGATTATTTAGAAAAAAACCTTGCACATAATCTCCCGTACCAAAAAAATTACTTAAAGTATTAGTTACAGAAACAACCGTTCCATATTTGTCCATAACAACAAAATGCGTTGTACTTTCGTGCTCCTCTTCAAGAGGTAATTTATCTGCCTCTTCAATTAATGTTGATAAATAGTGATCACTAATCCATTCTTTTGAACGCATTTTAGAAAATTTAGGATCCCCTATTGTTTTAATCCTATCTTGATATGAAGATTTTGTAATTTTACCCATCGATTTTATATAAGTTTCTAAATTATTAGCGCTTATATAAGTATTATTTATTTCAGCCTGTTTTAACATTTGGAGCAATGTTACCCCAGAAAAAGGAGGTGGAGCCGTGTACACTGTATATCCACAATATTCTCCAATTACTGGTTTTCTCTCTTCAATTTGATATTTTTTTATATCCACCAAAGGGATATTAGTTACTTTATTCAATTCATTGGCAATCTCTCCTTGATAAAATACCGAAGCACCTTTTCCTTGAATATTTTTCAAAGTGTCGGATAATTTTGTCTGAATAAGTTTTTGTCCTGTATTAATTGGATTTCCATCAGGATAAAAGATTTTTAGCCTTTTCGAATAAATTCGATGATATGCACCAGCCAATCGAGAAGAAAGTATATCGTCTACTTCAAATCCATTCTCCGCGTAGTAAATGGAAGGTTTTAACAATTCCGACATCTGTATAGATCCGTATTTTTTATGTGCAAATTCCATTCCCGCTACGAACCCTGGAATTCCTGTATTACCTGTATTGTTAATTTGAGAGGGGGCGATTTCACGGTAGTCTATAAAATTACTATCCCCATGTTCATTTAAAATTAACATACCACCACCACCACCTAATCCTGAAGCGTAAGGTTCTACAACTCCCAACAAATATGAAACTACTATTGCCGCATCAATTGCATTTCCTCCTTGTTGTAAAATTTTCATGCCCTCATCTACAGCAAGCGGATGGGAAGCGCTTACTCCGTATGCGAAATCTTCCTTTATGCTTTGCCTTTTTTGTACGTTATCTTTATTATAAAAATAAAATATACGATTATGATAAACCAAGTAAAATATTAATGTCATTAATATTATGAAAAGAATAAATAATAATTTTACGCCACGTATTTTATGAAAGAAATTCAAACTACTATCTCCTTATCTTTGTCATTGATTAGCTCTTTCGTTCTTATGGTCAAGAATACGTTGGTGATTCACAGTAATTTCTATCTTCCCCTTTTTTTCATTCCATATTGATTCATGCTTTGTTTTTTTTGTAAGTTGTCGATTAATCCTTTCCGTATCCCACCAACCAGATACTGGGCGTGGTGTTCCTTCTTTAATTTTTAAAGGTACTATTTCAACTTTTGCTAATCCGTTATTTTGTAAATGATATTGTACCAATGCACTATCTTTTGTTCTTGTCCATCCTTGATCAAAAATAAAATTTCCTAAGCTATAAAATATAATACTATTTTTATAAACTTCAAAAGATTGGAGAACATGTGGATGATGCCCAATAATAATATCAGCACCTGCATCAACCATTGCTTTTGCTAATGCTTTTTGTCTTGGGTTTGCTTCAGTATCATATTCATCTCCCCAGTGTGCATTAACAATTACAAGATCTGCATTCCCTTCTGTAGATTTTTTAGCTTTTCTAATAAGTTCAAAAAATATATCTGGATTCATATTCAATACACCAGCCTGTTCTTTTGTTGCAATAAATCCATCCACATATGCATCTGTAAAACCAAGTGAAGCAACTCTCACACCATTTAAATCTTGATATACAATATTTTTAGCGTCCGTTAAATTCCCCCCGGCTCCTATGTAATCTAAACTTTCTTCTTTAAAAACTTGTAAGGTATCCTTTAATCCCCTTTCACCAAAGTCCATCATATGGTTATTCGCTAAATTTAAGATTGTAAAACCAGCTTCTTTAGCAGCTGCAACTGCTTGTCTTTGTGTTTCTAGGTGGATATATTTCTCTGCTTTTTCATACTGTTCCTTCGTTTTTAGTAAAACAGGATTTTCAAAGTTACCACTAACGTAATCTGAATTCTCAAAGTATGGTAAAGTGTATCTGAAAACATAAGCAGGACCATAGCGTTCGGAAATTTCTTTTATATTTCGTCCCATCATTACATCACCAACCATTGTCATCGTAAATATTGCCTCTGTATTAGCAGCTATCGATTCTGTTGCTTTAATACGTTCAAAAAATGAAAAACAGATTAAAGCTATGGAAATACCAAGTAATGTAGTTAATGTATATAGAGTGTTTTTTTTCTTAGTCTTTTTACTAAATGCTAAGAGCTTTTCCTGGAATGTTAATTTTTTTTGCATTTTCCCTCTCCTTAAAATAGATAATAAATGTTTAAAATTCCGAATGTAAGACCACTTAATAAAAGCGTACTACCAATAGTTAATGGCAAACCTTGTTTTTGAATTGTATTAGCAATTAATCCTGGGACAATGACACCAATACCTCGAAACTCATAAACTTCAAATGGCATTACAGGATACAGGTAATCAAATATAAGTTTTAAGCAAATTCCAGTAATAAGCATTGCTGCAAATTTTCGACGACCATATAAAATTGTAAAACGCGCTATACCATGTGTTACGATTAAGTATGTTAAAATACTGATAAGTAATACAATTAACATAAATACAGGTTGATTAAAAATTAGAGATAAATAACCTGCTACAACTAATCCTGAAGGCAGTATCCCCGTCTTTTCTGTATATATGAGGCTTAAGGTAACACCTAATACTAATGCGATATATAAATCTGATCCAAACATTAATTTTCCTCCTTATGCTCTTAGCTAACTTTGCTTACTAACTCTTCTTTTATAATTGCATCAATTAATGGTGTAGCGGCTCCATGAAAGTTTCCTATACCGTATACAATACGACCTCTGATATACGGACGCATGGCGTTCATAATTTCTTCTGTTGACCAACCTTCTAAATCAATAAACAACTTCGCAGGTATTTCGCCTTTCTCATGAAAATCCTTAATAGGAGTGGTTGTCTCTCCTATAGCTAATAATATTTCTGCCTCGATATATGGTAATACATCTTTAGCAAACTGTTCGGTTCTATCCACACGATCCGCTCTACAATTCATAATAATAATGGGAGCCTTCTCACTATATTTAAAAGAACTTACTCTTTCCCAAATACGCAAGGTTGATGATGCATCATTTGCTGCAAATCCATTTACAAAAAATGATGGATCTAGTGTTTCTCCAAATCGTGTAATTCGCATTGCTCCAGGATCTGGTTGAGCATTTAACATACCATGAAATGCGGTTTCTTCATCAATTCCCATTGCTTCGGCAACAGCTAAGGCAATTGATGCATTATCAGGGAATACCATATAATCAAATTTCCGTAAAAATTCATCTGAAATTTTCGAGTTATCCGCTGTTATTACCTTTGTATTTCTTTGTTTAGCTACCTTTTTGAAATACTCTAAATAATCGCTTTCGATTGTTACTAAATAACCATTGTATGGAATTGTTGACGTAAATGCATCTGATACTTCATTAAGCGTGGGCCCCATGACATCCATATGGTCCTCCAAAACATTGACGATAACACCTATGTTCGCTTTAATCATCATATTCTGAAATATAATTTGATAATCCGGCTGAACTGCCATACATTCACATACAAGAGCATCTGCTTCTAAATCTGATACTTCTTTTATCACTCTCCGCTGTTCACCGATATTTGGTCCTTCTTTTCGTCGTTTTATTGGTGATTCATCTTTTGTGAACCAATAAATCATTCGCGCCGATGTTCCGGTTGTTTTTCCTACGACCTTATAATTTGCTTCTTTCACAACCCCAGTAATTAACCTTGTAACTGTTGACTTCCCTCGAATACCATTTACATTGATTCTAATTGGTATCGAATGTAACCTCTTTTTATGTAATATACGTTCCCAAACACCATAAATTAATAGAATTGTTACACATAATACTATAATGATTATCATTTACGTCCTCTCCTCTTCTAGGTTCAACATTAAAATGTAGTACTTTTTTGTCTAGTTAATTTAGACTTTTAATACATCTTGAGTTAAAACCACAAATCTTCTCTCTTTTAAGTATTTAAAAATCAATTATCCAAAACTAAATAGGTATTATTAGAGTCAAGTAATACGCCAATCTTTCTATTTACTAAGAATAGGTCTCTTTTTAATACAATGGATTTTCCGGAAGCATTTTTACAATTTCCACATAGTTTTCATCATATATTTTAAACCTTTCCATTTCCCTCCTTCCTTCTTTTAAATAAAATGTTTGCGGTGTATTAAATTTCTTTTAGCATCACAAATTGATTAGATATGACGTGTACAATAATGTAACTAAGTAACAATATGTTATTCCAGTTTCTCAATTACATTACAAGAGTAAAGATTATTTATGAGCGATTAACCTCGCATGTTTATAAAAAATTCTGCAATAATTACCACAAACCATTTGTAACCATACTTACATAAATGTAAGATATAGTAAATTGATATTATTTAAATTGAATATTCTGAATTTTCGCGGTACTGAATGATAATGAAGTAATTATAGATATGAGGGGTTTTTAATGGAAGGACATGCTTCTTTCTTAAGTCTCATTAACTACCATAATAATTAATGAAATTTACTATACATCTTGATATATGAGATGGTGTATATATGACAAAAACCCCTACTTTCCAATCTAGAAAACAGGGATTTCTATCATATGTCCAACACTTTTAGGGGATGGTGCTATAAACTAGAGGTAAATTTTTCCGTATTTTTCAACGTACAACAGGTATACATATTACTTAACGACATTCATCTTGCTGTACGCTCAAAGGCAAGGAAAACCCTTCCATAGTCAGCATAAAATATTTAACGAATTCCCCGAAAGAATTCTCCTTCCTCAAGCGTGTTAAGGGCGTAGCCCAACGGTAGGTGGGAGCTGAATTTCGGTTTAGCATAGCCAAAAACTTTTGATAAACGAACTATATGAAGCTCTTTGATAACTTGATATATGAGGTTGCAGGAAGAAAATAGAGTGCGAAAACCAATCCATTCGATTCCTGCGTAAAATATCAACCGTACCAAAAGAGCGTCCAAACGTTGGACATCTAGGGGTGGAACATCCCGAAGTAACGCTCAGGGAGACGAAAGGTTACTTTCGTCGTGGAACTGAGAAGCTCCCACTTCAAGCTTTGCTAAGTGGCGAGTAGTTCACTTAACCTAGGTGATTAGTAACTATGAGTTTGCTATTGTTGATTATGTAACTCAAGCGCTTTATAGATATAGAAATAAGCTTCTGGAGAGCTTTTTTTCACAGTATTAATATTTCTTATACGCCAAATATCATTTTCACTTTGCCTCACATTAACCGGGATTGCAACTTTCCAATCAGACATATCACTGTTGTTAAATCGCTCAACAGTCGATTTTCCTTTTAAAAGCAACTGCGCTAAATAGGCAGCTTTCGACGCACTAATTACAGCATCGCGGAACATATACTGTTTACTAAAGATAAAATCTTTAATACGAGTAACACCATCTTGTAAGTTTTTAAACTCACCTTCGCAAACCGAACCTTGTGCACAAATAATTAAAGATGTGTTAAAAATATCTTCTAACACATTATCTACACTCAATTCCTTTTTGTCCCTATAACTTAGTTCTTGTAGAGCAAATTGACTAAATGTGCGTTTTACTATTTCTAAATTTCCAACTTCATCAAAGAGATTTTCAACGTCAAATAGTTGCTTTATAATCTCTAATTCTTTATTTCTCATATAAGGTATACCAGTCGTTAAAGGTGCAAAAGCTGTTAATTTATCTCCTAGTATACATTCAACGGTAGGCATTTTAACTTGAACTTCCGGGTCTTCATGTTCAATGAAATCACACTTGATACTTCTAAAAGTAGTTTCTTCATAATGGCTTTTTTCAAATAAAACATCTAAAAGAATATAGTGCGGCTGAGATTCATTTACTGCTGATTTATAATGAAGCTTATAGTGAGACTTTGGAACATCATTTGCTTTTCTTTCGCTTTCTTCCCAGTCGTTGAAGACGCTGCTTTTTTCTACTAATTCAGTAATAACTCCCTCTAACTCTTGTATAGTTACTTCATTCTTTTCCTTTTCAACGATAATATCAATATCAATAGAAAATCTATGAATATTATCTAATAGTAAAAGTAGCGATGTTCCACCTTTAAAAATAAAGTTTAGTTCGCTTTGACTTAACAATTCTAATAAGTGTAAAGCTTTAGTCACTTTTTCTACGAGCTCTGGATTACTTCTAGTCCCTCTTCCTCTTTCGCTTCCGAATTTTTTAGATAGATTCGTAATCCATTCACTTTCAAATGTCCTAGTTGCAATCATGTAATATCCCCCCGTACAATTAAAAATCAATATTGGTTTCTTCGTTTAAAAATTCTAAAACTTTATCCAGTACTCCACGTTTACTAGCATATTGTTTTATTGTAGATCGCTTAATTGTATATTCATTAAATAAGTTTTCTATTATATTAACTTTTTCTTGCCCTTGATATGACGTTAATATTATTTCATCGATGAATAAATCTACAATAATGGCTTCTATCTTGGGAACAGTAAATTTTTCTACTTGCAAAGTTGGCTTGTGTAATACTAGAGATGAAACAATTGTACTATACCCGTCTTTTAGCATGTAATTAGTCGCTGTATTATCTCGTGGAGCTAATACTACATTTTTTTCGTTTAAATATAAAAAGTTGAAAATATCATTTATTAACGCCGATTCTACTTCAACAATTATATTCATTGTATTAGGTTGATGAACCATAAAATTATTAAGCCATTCTGTTTCCCATATAACAAAATCCACATAAGGAAATTCGTTTTTTAACTTTCTAAAGATCCGCTTCGCATCCTTAGACAGCTTTGGTATAAACAAAATTTCGGAACCTATTTCATAAACACCTCGCGAAACAGTCTTGATTACACCTTGCTGTTTTAGATGATACACTCTCCATCTAAATGTTGTTTGCTTTAAATCACCTTCTAGCTCGTTGTAAAATTCAAAGAGTTCTTTTGTCGTAAATCTTTGATTAGCAAATTTTTCTTTTATTTCAGGTTCTCTCATTACTGACACTTACACATTACTCCTTTATCTCATATTGTTATGACACTAAGTAACAGCACTTCCAAATAAGCATTTGTCTATTTCAGTACTCAAAGCCTACTCAAAAAACATTTTTGATCATTAAAACACATCAAATTCTGTCATTAAATATGATTCAATGACGTTTGTTGGATTTTTAATTTACTCATAAAATAAAACATAAATTAATCATCTAACTTTTAGCATTAAACATAATTCAATGACGTTTGTTGGGTTTTTAATTTACTCATAAAATGAAACATGAATTAATCTTCTAACTTTTGGCATTAAACACAATTCAATGACGTTTGTTGGATTTTTAATTTACTCATAAAATGAAACATGAATTAATCTTCTAACTTTTGGCATTAAACACAATTCAATGACGTTTGTTGGATTTTTAATTTACTCATAAAATGAAACATGAATTAATCTTCTAACTTTTGGCATTAAGCATAATCCAATGACGTTTGTTGGGTTTTTAATTTACTCATAAAATGAAACATGAATTAATCTTCTAACTTTTGGCATTAAGCATAATCCAATGACGTTTGTTGGGTTTATTAATACAATTATATTAGCATTATCCCATAACTTAATCAAATACTGTTATATCGGTAATTTTATTTTTTCTTCATCAAACACTTGACACTTAGATGTATTTAAAAACGTTTGTTGGATTTATAAACATACTGAAATATATTTTATATTATTATATCAAACATTTAGCACTTATATGCATTTTATGACGTTTGTTGGATTTATAAACATACTGAAATATATTTTATATTATTACATCAAACATTTAGCACTTATATGCATTTTATGACGTTTGTTGGATTTATAAACATACTGAAATATATTTTATATTATTACATCAAACATTTAGCACTTATATGCATTTTATGACGTTTGTTGGATTTATAAACTTACTGAAATATATTTTATATTATTACATCAAACATTTAGCACTTATATGCATTTTATGACGCTTGTTGGATTTATAAACAACTATTTCTTTTAAATAATACATATAACAATAAATTTCCATTTGAAAATAACACCCTTTTTAAAGGATATATGAACTACTTCTGTCTTTTTTATGGTAATTAAATAAGGTTTTGAATCAACACAATTCTTATTTTCTCATTGATATAGTAGCTATATTTAATATCATTTACTCAATATTCCACTTTTAAAATTGCCTGATGTTTTTATTTCAATACAATATTATCTGTGAATTCTCTTCTTGTTAATTCTTCTAAAAACAATTCATCTTTCTCTAAGGCTGAATTAGAAAAGACACTAAAAATCTACGTGGAAGTTTGTGACCGATTGTACTTACATATCAATATTAACAATTAATATCTTGATTTTAGGTGATATACGATATCACCTAAATTTGATTGAAATAAATTTCTGAATTTTCACCCCTCCCCCCGAGGGAGAGTAATCTAAAATTACTGGAGACCCTAAGAGTTGAATAAACAGATGAATCGAAGGGAAAGTTAAGCAAACATGCGTTACTTTAAAAAGTTTCGTCTTAAAGGAGGAAGTTAAGTATGCCTATTGAAGAGTCACAAAACACCCCTTGGACACGGAAACACTTCATATCTCACGCTCCGAAAATTGTCTACCCTAAATCATTAGAAGAATTAATTGAACTTTGCCAAAACAGGCCTTCCGGTCAGCGTTTCAAAGCAGCCGGAAGTCACTGGGCCCTTTCGGAAGCAGCGGTTAGCGACCACACATTCATCGAAACTAACGACCCTCGAGACGTTCATCGCGCCATGGGAAAGACTCTTACAAATGTTATACCTAATTGCCTGAACCGAGACTACATCAAGCACATGGTTGAAACTGAAAAAGAAAAAAAGCAGAAGTCATACCTAGTGCATGTCGAATCAGGTAAACGCATCTACCAACTCTACGCCGAACTAGATCAGATTGTTGATATTGGCGATAAGAACACTTTGGCAGGCTTTATCATTGACCAGGTTGACAATAAAGCCGATTATAGCGGACCATGGGGATTCGCCACCCTCGGCGGTGCTGGCGGTCAGACTATCGTTGGAGCACTAAATACAGGTGCACATGGTGGAGATTTTGATCGCCCCCCATCGCTGATGCAGTAATGGCGATACACCTTGTAACTGATGGCGGTAAACAATAATCATCCGCAGCTTACTGATGATTCCATGTTGAAGAAAGAGTTTAGAAAAAAAAGTTTGGTGGTCCCAAGAATTTCGAAATCATTAGAAATAATAATTTCTTCAATGCGGTGCTTGTCTCCGCTGGCAGATTTGGGGTAATCTATTCCGTTGTGCTCAAAGCAGTGCCTCAGTATTCTTTATACGAGCGACGACGACTACATATCTGGCAGGACATTAAACACCAAATCAAGAGCCGTAACAGTCCATTATTTAAAGATATTGCGATCCCACCCAATCCACTTTTCTATCCGCATACTCCCGTAGTCGGGGAACAACGATTTCTACAAATCGCAATTTGCCTTACCCCACATATGAATTTTCAGCGAAACCTCGTGGGTATTACCAAGCGCTGGGAACTTGCGCTCCCCACAGATATAGACCCACAAGGTCGAAAAGAGAGGGTAGGGCACATTATAGAAACATGCAACGAGCGCATTCAGGGACCACTTTTCTCAATGGCTGGTATAAATCACGGGTACAGGCCTAATCCTGATAATCCCCACACGGCCGGTAATCCTACTTTATTGATGCGTGCGTGTGCTGATGCTAGTTTTCTCAAGGGATTGCTTAAAGAGACAATTAAGGATATCGAGAAATTTGTAGACAGCAATGGAACTGTCATTGGCCCCGGAATCGCCGCGATTGCGGCTGCAGGAGGCAGTGGTTTACTGACATTAATCCCCCCATTGTTACTAATTCTGGCTATTCTTCGTGAGCTTCTGGAGCACTTTGAAGACGATACACGCCTCGGAGAGCAAATGGAGAACATCAAGAATGTGCTCCTTGCCCCTGAAAACCCTAATCCGCTCCTTCGTGCCACTGGATTGTTCGCCTGGCAACTGTTCGCATATAAGATTTTCCAATCTATGCAGGGTGATCTTGACTTCGAAGCAATTAGCTATGCAGTAATATATGTGTCTAAATCACTTAGGATTAGACGCATTATATATGAGGTACTTACATTTCCGATAGTATGTTTCATATTTTCTTCTCCTCATCACTTTTTTCATGAAGTGAAATTTGTTTGTTATACCAATTATTTATCTTCCCTTTGTAATACTTCTCTACTTCGTAATCTGAAATCCTAATTTCACGATCATAGATTTTACTCATTACTCTTTCTAAAACATCCTCATGTTCTCTCGGCTTCAATCTACGGTTATGAACCTTAATCTTCTCTATATATGCCTCTCTTAGCCAGTTTGATATGGTTTCACGCTGTTTTTGTTTTAGGTGCGACCATTTTTATTGGTTTGCAGTAGTTGCTCTTGAGAACTCTTGATGTAATTCTTCATTGACCTTCACTCCCCAATCGTATTTTTACTTATTTCTCATTTGAACCGAAGACGCAGCGCATTCTAAATCGAGTAACAGCATATGTCGTTCCAATTTTACGAATTGAACCTTTTGGAAAATCATTAATTCTTTTACGTAATGTTGATGCATCAATTCCCCATTCTTCTATTGCATCCGTACTACTAAGAATTTCATTATCCAAAAGATTAAGGGGATTCCATTCGACATCTTGATAATCAAAACCATCCAGCTCTAACTGCTGTAAAATGCCTCTTTCATCCCCTTTTACAGCAAATAAATTATGATCATCTCCCTGGTGTACGTCTTCTAATATGTTTACTATCAATTCATGGCCAGTTATCTCAACGGTACTATTCTCAGACACATAATAATAGATACCTTCTTTCACCTTGAATATAGCCTTATTCCATACTCCATCTTCACTAGTACCCTCAAAAATTCGTTCTGCTTTCATTTTCAGACACTCTCCTTTCACGCAAGCGTGAATTGGTACAAGTTAAAGTATTAGTGTAAATAAAATCGATAAAAATTAACTATCTTTTCTGAATTTTGTTGAAAAATAACTCGAAATCACTCAAATAATGCTGCTATTTTGCTATGATGACACTAATTAAATAGGATTAGGATACTTCTATAGGATGGGGGAATATATAATGAGTGTATTAGTAAAAGGAAATGAGCAATTAACCTCTCTATTGAACGACTGGTACCAATCTATGTTATCTCAACAAGTTTTAAAAGCTACCAATCTAAAAAAGGAAATCGATGAAAAAATTAGTAAGTTAAGTACTGAGCTGAATCAAGATTGTCAGGATCAAAATTTGTTACTATATTACTCACTACTTGAGTTTCGTTACACAGTCTTAACAGATAGCCTTAGTATTCAAAAAAATAGTTTTGATACTATTAGCGATTATGATATGCCTACAGACCAATTTCTTCGCTTTTATTATCACTTTTTCAAAGCCATGCATGCCACTTTTATCGCAAATTATACTATGGCGGAGGAACATTATAAACAGGCAGAAAAGATAATAGTAGATATACCGGATGAAGTTGAACATGCTGAATTCTATTATAGAATCGCAACTTTTTATCACCATACTTATAACATGCTCACTTCAATTGAATACGCAAATAAATCAAAAGAAATCTTTTCGAAGCATGAAGGCTATGAAGTGAAAACAGCCTTTTGTAATAGCTTGCTAGGCGGCTGCTGTATCTATTTAAAGCAGTACGAACAAGCAGAAGAATATCTAAATTCTGCAATTGATTTACTTAAAAAGAATAAAGAAGAAGATTCCTTGTTATATGTAAGAAGTACAATAGGGTGGCTATATTCTGATCAAAACATGTCTACTTTAGCTATTCGTCATCTTTCAGAGGTAACAGCTAAAATGCCTACGCACTTTAAGGCTATCTTCCTAGAAGCTAAGGAACATTATAAATTAGGAGAACAATCGGCAGCCAGCCAACTCATTGATAAGGGATTACAGATCTGTAGGGGAATTAATAACGAGGAATATACGCATCACTTCTCTATTTTAAATAGCTTAAACAAAAATATTCCATTGGAAGAATTGGAAAAAATCATTCAAGAAGGAATTGTATACTTTGAGAAAGAAGAGTTATGGGATTATGTTGTGGAATATGCTGAATTATTTGCTACAATATGTAGAAAATTAGAAAACCACAAAAAGGTAAGTGACTATTTCCATATTTGTTATCAAGCTAGACGAAAATCCATCGAAAAAGGAGCGTTAAAATAATGAAAAAAATTAACTTATTATTATCTGGTATTGCTTTTATTGGGGCGTTAACGGTGGGAATTACTCAGTTTTCTCAAACAGACCAACTTGCTACTCATGGACATTACCCTGCTCCTACATATAGTGTCGGCGACCATGGTGGTGCACCACAACAAATTTAATCTAAGCACATTTAAAAGTCCTCGCTAATTGTGAGGACTTTTGCTATCTAATACTTTTCTATAAACCTAGTACACTAACAATCTGACACGCTTTAAGGTTTTCAATATGATAGTACATTTCTAATCCTCTTCTTTCCGAACGTAGGATCTTTCCTCTCATTTTTGATAGATGCTGAGAAACAGTAGATTGTGGTATTTTTAATATATCTGTCAATTGCGTTACATTACAGATTCTATGATGATTTAACTCCTTCACAATTTGTAATCTAACTGGGTGTGCCATGATTTTTAATAATTCTACGTCTGCCTCTGGAATTTGGTTCATTTCTTTTTTATTTTGTAATGTTGTCATTTTTAATATCTCCTTTTCTATATTCCATTTTTATTTTTTTATCGAATTAATTGACGTTTTACATGTTCATGTCTGTTTATATACAAGGTGTTTTACCGGTTTCCCTCTTCTATATTTCGTCTCTAAGGTATAAAAGTATAATAATAGCTAAAAATCCAACAAAAGATAGCATAGGAATCGTGATAAAACCAAATAAATTCAAGTAATCTTCCGTACAAGAAACTCCTACAGAACATATCTTCATCTCGCTTGCAGGAAAGGTTTGAATCGTTATTTGATAAACAGCTAGTAATAAGCCGATACATGCAAATGGGAATGCATATGTACTTTTACCAGCGGGTCTTTTCTATACATGCCGACACCTAATATCAGTACTAATGGATACATGGCCATCCTATGGTACCAGCATAAATCACATGGTGGGAGTTTCATCCATTCACTAAAAACCAAGCTTATAAGCATTGCACTTGTAGCTATCATCCAAGCAATTGCAATATGATACTTTCGAATTAACGCCATTCTTCATTCACCTCATTTAATGATCTGCTCTACTTAGCTTCCGTATGTGATTAGCTTATTTCCATGCTTTGAGAATCCTGTCTCAATGGAAAGTATCCAATCGTTGATATCTTCCCAATCATATCCTTTTTCTTTTAGTTCTATCGGGAACTTATTCTCGAAATCATCCCGCATTTCGTACATACTTTCCAATGCTTTTTCCATTTGACCAAATTTATAAAAAATGTGCGTGTTTACACGTTTGTTTCTCTTTTCTGATACAGCCAAATATACGTATCGTTTTTCTTTCGCTAAAACGAATTTCAAGAATCCCGCTACCTGACTCATTCTTCCATCTCCTTCGCGGTTTTCCTTTCCACTCTCCTTGTAGTGTGAGTAAGGAAAACTTTCTCTCTTACAGTTTAATTCAATGAATATCTCATTTTTTTGCTTTGAAAATACAAAAAAACACTCATCATCACAATGTTTATTACACCAGCTGCAGCCCCAATTTTTGAAATAACATAGATGTATTCGTTACTACTGAAAGGCATCATGCTCGAAAATATAAAGACAATCGAAATAACAAACGATAAGATCATGTTTCTTTTATTCTCTTTCACACTTAAAAACCTCCTTATTTTAATCTCAAAGCATTAGTATTCTTACTATGCTTGAGTGATATGCGTTAAGCGGCATCATTTCGGTTATAATGATGTTTCTTTTCATCTACAAAACCTTTGATATTCCACACTCCACTTTTAGATGATTTTGCTTTCTTTTCGGCATCAAACATTTGTGGAAGCAGCGTAATGTTCGGTTTAGTAATATAAGCTACAATCCCGTATCCTAATTTGACCATTAATTCATTTACATGTATTCCCTCGCAAAATATATACGCTAATTTTCTGCCATACTTGTCTTCTTTTTGTCCATGATCATATACCAGGGTTACATCTTTTCCTTCTATTTGTTTCTTTAGAAAAGAAGATGCTTCTTTACCCATCTTTTGTGGCGGAATCTTTCGAGAAACAGATTCAGGGGTGTCTAATAATAGTAACCTTACCGTCTGCTTCTTCCTGTTTACTTTCACATCTACTGTATCTCCGTCTTTTACATGTATTACTTTTCCTTTACCTGTTTCTAATCCATTTAATTTGTCCCTGTATGCTTCCGGGATATCAACATTCCTCTTGCCTTCTACATTCTGCTGGATTGCTTCCTGGGCCGTTTGTGCAGGTCTCGAATCATTTGTTTGTGTTGAACTGCTACATGCTGTAATTTGAAAGACTAATGATGTTATACAAGCAATCTTAATCCATGGTTTCATACCGTAGTATCCTTTCCTATTAGTATCACTCTACTTAATATACAAATGGACTATATGCTGGATTAACTTCTTTATAATCACAACACAAGCAAAATCGAACCCACTTTGGATGTTCGTTAAACGTAGCCCTGAATGATTGCTTTTTACATTTGGGACATGCTGATATTTCATTCCCCTTATTACGCTTATGACTCTCCACATTCTCAAAAGATACATCTGTAGATGGTATTTCACTCGTACGCAATATATCTTCCCCCTCTCTCTTTTTTTAGGGATTTATAGACAACGAAAAAAGGACACACCTATGGCATATGTATGCGTAGGTGTGTCCTTTTGCAGGTAGATTTAGAAGTATTTTATTACTTTCATCATATCATAATCCTTATTAATTTTATATATGAAATTTAGGATTTTATAATATTATTTCTTCTTCTCATATACAAAGGTTATTCTCTTCTGTGCAGAGTCATATGTTAATTTTGCACCAAACGATTTCCCCGTTTTTTTCGATATAAAGCCTTGGATTGTATCTGTCATATTCTTTTCTAATAATTTCTTAATCTGGGCTTGCTGTAATTCTTTTTTCAAGTATCATACCTGAAACGATGAAATCACAACCCTTTTTGTATTGTTCGCATAGATAGTTTGTTTTCCCTATAATAACTCTCCCCTGGCATAATGGACATTTACCTACCGTACGATCCTCTGCAGTTGGAAATTCAAAACAAATATTAAGGTCTGGCTTTAATCGAATGGCAGCTGTGAATTCTCCTTTTTCCCCATTAAAACCATTAATGAAGTCTGTTACATTACTATTTAATAACTTCTTAATCTGACTATCCAATAATTTCTTATCTTTAATTTTAGCTGGCAACACAAAATTACATCCGTTTTGATGGTCTGAGCACCCGAAAAATGTTTTACGGTTTAAAATTTGTCCCTTTTGGCACTTTGGGCACTGACCTAGTGATAATTCTTCAACTGTAGGTAAACTAAAACGAATTTGACCGTTTATGAATGATAGGTAAGCAGAAAACTCTTTGCCATTAGATTTAAATCCTTTTATAATGTCCGTTTTATTCTCTTCAAACAGTTTTTTAACTTGTGCTGCAGGAATCGCTTTTTCTTTTATTTTTTTGGCAAACCAATATTACAGTTCGGGTGATTGCTGCAACCGAAAAATTTCCCCCTATCTAAAATAATTCCATTTCTACAAGGGCATTGGCAAACCTCTATTTGTTGCTTCCAGGTCTCTATTAGATTGTACGAAATGGTATCAGGGATTTTTATAATCTCTTGCGTTATTTTTTGTACAAACGCATTTGTTTGTACAATGAAGTCTTCATAACTCATTTCATTCTTTTCAATACGATATATTATCCCTTCCATTTCAGCTGTGTATAGTGGATCTTTGACTTGTTGGACAGGGAATTGTTCAATAAAAGCACGACCAATTGGAGTTGTAGTAATTTTCCCTTTTTCAATGGCTATATAGTTCTTCTCATATAAAGCTGGGATGAAAGTCGCTTCGGTTGCAACGGTTCCAATTCGCTTTCCTTTCATCAGTTCTTTTAAATGTTCGTCATCAAATTTGCGTCCAGCTGTTTCCATGAAAGTCAGAATTGAGCTTTCTGTGTGTAGCGCGAGTTTCTTTGTTTTGGATTCAAGTAACTCAAAATCGCAGATTTGAAGTTCATGTCCTTTCTGCAGAATAGGAATTTTAAATGCTTCCACACTTTCTTCTTCTTTATCCTCTTGAAATACTTCTAAAAACCCTTTTTCCCTAAGTACACTTTCTTTTGTTTGATAGGTATTACCCATCGAGTCAATAAGCGATACGTCTCTTACTAGATACACTGCAGGACGCATGAAATTACCCACAAAGCGTTTTACTACAAGATCATATAGCTGTTTTTCAATGTCTGGACGGTCTCCACCGTTATATTGTTTTGTTGTCGGAATGATAGCTAAATGGCTTGATACAAGCTCATCATTGAATGTTTTATGTTTTGTATTAATTGCCTCGATATCTACTAGTTGTACCAATGACGGATAGTGACTCGTTGCTAATGAGTGCATAACACCTTTCACACGCTCTACTTGTTCTGTAGGTAAATGCCTAGAGGAAGAACGTGGATAGGTAATAAATCCTTCTTCATACAAGTTCTGAATATGTTTTCTAGCGGTTTCTGCATTAATCTGCAGATGAGCATGAGCATCTTTATATAAATCCGTTAAGTTATATAATAATTTAGAATTATTCTTTCGATTTCCTTCTTTAAATTCTTCCACCACGAGATATTGGCCTTTCAAGTTTTCTCCCAAACTTCTTAATGGCGATGGGTTTAATACCTGGTCTTCTGTTTTCATAGCCGGAGTGATTCCTAAATCTGTTACTAGTTGCAGATGATAATAAGATTGCTCTCTATAATTTTCAATCGCTACCTCACGTTGTCGTATCTCATTTAATAAACACATCTGTACACGTCCAGAGGATAGCAGGAACTTATTCTGTGCTAATTTCGTTGTACATCCCCTCGTTATGTTCATACCTAATAGATAGTCCAGATACTGCCTTGCTTTAGCAGAATACGCCAGTCCATCGTATTTTGATGCGCTTTCTAATCGATTGAGAGCTGCCTCTAGTTCTGCCGCTTCATAAGAGGATTTATATACACGAGATTGCTTTTTATTCACTCCTGCATATTCGTACACTTCCCTATAGATTAACTCTCCTTCGCGGTCCGCGTCACATATGTTAACCGCATGGTCAACATCATGTCGTTGCAGCAGTTTAACAAGTATTTGTAATTGTTCAGCATTTTCTTGTTTCACCTTATAAGCTGGCTGATAAATTAAAGGTAAATGCTCTAACTTGAATACTTTGTACTTTGGATCCATCTCTTCCGGATGTTTTAGTTCCAGCAGATGTCCACGGCACCAACTGACAATATAATGATCATTTTCATAATAACCATAATAAGGTTTGCTACCAATGTACTTTTGTGAGTGACGGAATCGTGGCGATTTCATAATTTCATTGGCCACTTTTGGTTTTTCTGCAATAAATAACGTTTTCCCCATAACTTTTTCCTCCTTAAACAAAAAAGGACACACCTACGCTATGGTTATGCGTAGGTGTGTCCTTTTGCAGTATAATTTTTTAGTATTGGATTGTCCTTATTATAACATAACAGAATTTAAATTATAGTAAATTCTCTCAAATGATGTATCTGTCGAATCTACACGATTAGCAATAATTACAAAAAATCTATATAATTAAATACATCTTGCTTTAACGCATAATACAAATTACTTCCTTGGACATAAGCAATATTATTATTTGTTCATTTTCAACCAAAAAACATGTAACGGAGGCGTTTAAATGTTCGAGCATCAAACAATTAACAGTAAGGATATTTACATAGTTGAGCATCACCATCATGTACTTGAACCATGGGCTATTTATCGAGAAAGAAATGCAGCACCTATCCTAGTAACCCTTGATCATCATACAGATTGTCATTCCGCTTTCCTTAAGCATTCTGCTCGCCAAATCGAAGGAGATAGTGATGAAGTGAATACACATAGGGTGGCATTTAGAAAAAATTGTATAGATGAAATCAATTATAATGATTTGAATACTGTACGTTCTGCAATCGGGAACTTAAAGCATGACGAACATATTGATGCAGCTATTAAATCTAACATAATAGAAAGGGCTTTAGTAATAAACTATGATGCGCACAAGGATGATCCAATGTCATTTAAAGAGTCCAAAAGAATTGAAGAATGTTATTCTACTCCAGCAATTTTAGCTCGTATGCGTGGAGAGATTTTTGAAGTTCAAGCTCCTGAAGGTTACCCAGAGTCTGAAAATAGCATATACATTCTTGATAAAAAATGTTGGATTGGTGATCAAACTGAACATCCTGCCCCACATAATGATGACTGCAAAAAACCACACTACGACCAAGCAATAGAGTCGATTTACCTTGAAGATAAATTAAATACTATAAATGAGATGATACCTGGCCTAATAGAAAACAATCAATTTACTCAAGATTATATTCTTGATATTGATTTAGACTATTTCCATACGTTAAAGTCAATTCAGCCCGACAATTATGATACCATTTATAACCTAATTAGAAATGCCAAGATAATTACAATTGCCACAGAACCTATTTGTGTTGAGAATTTGAAATATGGGAATGAGCAAATTAATAGCGAATCATTATTAGATGCTTTATTAAATCACATAGAACAGGCATTAAGCCCAACAACTATAGTTGAATAAAAAAAGGCTCCATACACGTGGGCCTTTTTTTTCAGTTAAATGTTCATAACTATTTATTTACTCGTTTCACAAAATCTTTCGAATCTCCTTTTAACTTGTAATACTTCATGT
Organism: Bacillus cereus group sp. RP43; assembly: GCF_040459645.1. Taxonomy (NCBI): domain Bacteria; kingdom Bacillati; phylum Bacillota; class Bacilli; order Caryophanales; family Bacillaceae; genus Bacillus; species Bacillus cereus group sp. RP43. The sequence continues at coordinate 51,290 of NZ_JARVHQ010000003.1, read as the reverse complement.
TAAGACGAATAGCTACTATGGAGATTACTAAGAACCCTATTACATATAACATGTCTCCTGCTCCATTCATTATTGTTTAGCGAACTTATTATGTAAATATTTCACATGTTTCTTTTCAATTCCCTTATCGGTAATGTTTGCTCGCAATATAGTTTGATAGATATGCTGGACCTCTTCTTTTGTTAACTGAATGTCTGTATAAGATTCAATACATTTCTTCAGATTGTAATAATATAAGATATGTTTATCTTTTGAATGTACATTAACTTTTTTTAGATTGCATTTCGGATGAAACGCTACAATAGAGATACACGGCAGCTGTTGTTCCATCACCCATTCAATTGCTTTCGTATGTTTATAGTTTTGTCGAAATGGATTTTGAAAAGAGTGTTTCTTTCTAAAAATACCTTGTGTCCATCTTGCCGCCTTCTCATCTCCATAGATCCAGCCCTCGTAGTTCTTCGTCTCTATGACAAATACACCTGTTTCCGCGATAACAATGTGGTCAATTTGCGTTGTATCATCATATTCTGTATGAACCGTCACATCATGTAACACATAATAACTTTTGGGATCTAATTTACTCAACATACGTTTCACCAGTTTTTCTCCAGCTTTCCCTTTCCATTTAGGTACATGTTTTTTTACAACAATATTCAATGGAATCAGAATCGCAATGAGAATTAATTCGAATATCAATACTTTCATATTGAACTACCCCCACTTTCACTTCGTTTAGAAGTGAGGGATTCCTAAGTAAAGAGTTCTATCGAACTCTAATTGATTAGGCTATCTCCGCAATCCTTGCGGTTAGAAGCCTTATCGCTTCATTCTTTAGATTGATACTTGCGTTAATATCCCTATCATGGTGTGTACAACAAGAAGGACAGTCCCATTTACGTAGGTTTAGATTTTTAACGTCTTTGTTTTGATATCCACAACGAGAACATAATTGGCTGGAAGCAAATGTTTTCGATACGACAATGACTTGTTTGCCATACCATTTTGCTTTGTATTCTAACATGGATCGAAATTGCGACCATGATACTTCACTAATTGCCTTCGCTAATTTATGATTCTTTAACATATTTGATACTTGCAGATCCTCTATACCGATAACATCGTGGTTTTTGATGATTTCAGTTGAGATTTTGTCCAAGTAATCTTTTCTAGCATTTGCCATGTATTCATGAATTCTAGCTACCTTTACTCGCTGTTTATTCCAGCGAGTAGAACCTTTCGTCCTTCTAGAAAGAACACGCTGTGCTTTCGCCAACTTCGCTTCTAATGAACGAAAAAACTTCGGATTTTTATAGGTTGTTCCATCTGACAAAATGGCGAAATCTTTTAGTCCCACATCCATTCCAATGTAAGATTGTGTTTTCGGAAGTTCTTGCACTTCTGTTTCAACTAACAATGACACAAAGTATCTACCAGATGGATTCCGTCTAACAGTAGCATTTACAATACGTCCCTTTACTTCGCGACTTTTGGCAAATCGAACAGGGCCTAGCTTCGGCAACTTTATCTTGTTTCCTACAACAGCAATGTTTTCATTTGTTTGTTTTGTGGTATAAGATTGTACGTTGTTCTTCTTGGATTTAAAGCGCGGGGCACTGTTTTGTTTTTTGAAAAAGCGTGTATAAGCATCCGCAAGGTTGCGAACAGACGACTGAATCGCAATACTATCCACTTCTTTTAGCCAAACAAACTCTTTCTTCATGGCAGGAAGTTTGGCAGAGCATGTACCATATGTCAAACCTTTTCCTTTCTCTTTGTATGCGTGATCCCATAGGGAAAGGAAATGATTGAATACAAAGCGAGAACAACCTATCGTTTTGTTGATTAGAATTGCTTGTGCTTGATTTGGATAGATACGAAACTTATAGGCCTTATTAATCATCATTTAATTCACCTCCATTTCGGTATATGACTATTATACACCAAACGTATATTCGGCAGATAGTGAAGTAACACTTTATGTATGTCGAACAATTAAGATGGCTCCCTGCCATCCCTTGTTTGAAGCCAATTCATCTCCCACCTACTCACTGGGCTGTGACCCTTCACGCTCCTTGAGGAAGGAGTCTTCTTGGCTAAAATGATAAAAACCTCCTTTTCACACTCTTGCGTTTTTGCGTATCAAACGATATACATACGTTTCTAATCCTAAAATAAAATATGAGATACATAAGCCTTTTATCACCATCTCTACAAATCCTAACGCTAATGAAACAAGGAGCCCACCCCGAAATTGAAACGGTCTTGTCACTCTTCGATTTACTGGTTTTTCAATAACACCAAAATTAGCCCAGGTAGGTAAACGCTTTTCCACATTCTTTACGGTACCCACTAATCCATATTTAAGCGACAGAATGAAACATCCAATTAGTAAATACACAATAGAAGAAAAATAGATAGATAGACCCATAACAATAATTGTGAGCAACCAACCTACCAAAATGGAATTTCGCAAAGCAATATATTCTCGATTTCTTTTCAAAACAAACAGTCCTTTCAAAATAAATTAGCACATTTTTAAATGGGAAATATTTACATTTAAAAATAAGCATGATATGATACGTCTATATTAATTTCAGAAATAGCCTAAAAAGGATTGTGATAGACATGTTAAAACTTGTAGTAGATAATACCGTAACAGAACAAGAAACAGATTCAACTTTTTCAAACCTTTTTACCTGCAAAGACTGTGTATACTATCTTTCAAAATCGGATTCTTGCAGTCTGCAATTAGCAGCTGATTCAAATAATCCCCTTATCCCTTATGAGTGTGGGAATTTTGAGGAAACCTATGAAATCGGAACGGAAGATCCTTTGAATTCACATATTCATCAACAACTTCGTGAAGAAAAAGCACAAATACTAGCTGAAAATTATCCAGCACAGCCTTCTATTGATCCGATTCATAAAGAAGCATTATGGTATGGAACAGCAGATCATGGTTGTTGGATTGTAAATGATGCAAAGAAACGCTTTGCTCTGGCAGGACAGGTTCCTTTCGGTGATAATAATATGTCATCTGAAAAATACGCATCTCCTTTCCCTTTACATGATCATGGAGCAAAAGAAGGTATTAGGCACTATATGTGCTGGTATGTAAACGAAAAAGGAATAGGCGAATACCATCTACTTATTGGTGGTGTCATCATGAAAATTGCAGAAGGAGTTAAGAAACTTGGATTCAATTACTAATCACATCTACAAGAAAAGAATGTTAGAACATACGATATTATTTAGCCTGGTACATCTGGTACCAATCCTTATCTTTACCGGCATCATATACTTAGTACTAGATCTTTCTAAGTCGGAATGGCATACTTGGCTTATTTATGAAGGAATCTTTACGATCCTGTTCCTCATAACAAGATTCCAAGGCTTTCAAACGAAAAAAAGTATTCTTTCTATGAAGCAATACGAGAAATGGTTTTCGAAGTTAAATATTATTTTAGTTTCTATTTTCCTTGGCTGTTTTGCAGGCATACCAGCTCTACTACAAATTGTGTTCATTCTACAAATGGCACTCATTTTCTATCTGTTAGAGCGTAGTTGTCTGTATATCGAAAGATTACCAATACATAACGTCTATAAAATAAAGGCAATTATTTGCGACAAAAAACAACTGAAAATTGAACGAATTATCCCTAATAACGAGGAACAAGGCACTCTTACAGTTCAAACAAAAGATGAACAATACTTTTTATATACAGCTGTATATCTAAGTGGCATATTATCCCCTATATCACCGGAAGTATTTGAAGAATACGAAAGAAGAAATCATATGGGTAGATAAAAGGTACTGAATATAGATTCAGTACCTTTTTCATTCCTCTTATATGTGTTTCTTTACATATTCGCAAATAGCCATGGAGCGAGTACGGCTAACATACAAAGTAAACAAGATCCCGTTATGACACGATTGGACCAACGATAATACTCAGGTTGTTTCGTACTCTCATGAATTTTTCGTAAACGAATACCTGCAATTAACATAAATGGTGTAAAAATAAGTGCTGTTGATTTAAACAGGTCTAAAAAATCCGTAAAGATGTTCATAAACGAAACTACATCGGAACTGAATAAGAAGTACACACTTAGTCTCATCGCCATCATACTAACGAATGAAAAGATCATACTCCCTGTCGCCCACTTCATCCATTGACCATTCTTCGTAATTAATGCCATAACCATGACAATAACGCCTAATACGAAAGAGATAGAAAAGATATTTACCCCTACTTTAAAGGCAGGTGCATACATACCCTCAATTTTTTGTATTAATGATGAACCGAATGAATCATCCTTCTCTGGTGTTTTGGTTCGATTGTTTAATCCCTCTTTAAAGGATGACGAAACATTATTCCCTTTTAATTCATTAAAGTCCACTTTTACAGATGCATGAGCTGCTTGTAAGGGGATAAGAAGTAAAACCATCAAAACAAGCGTACATAAGACTCCTATCATCCCTTTTTCTTGTTTCATCACACATCACCCGCTAATTTTGGTTTAACGCTCTTTAATTTGATTTGATTTCCTTCTGCAACATAATAGAGATCTGCTGAGTAATAGATATTTGCTTTTGTATATGCTCCCATAATTGCATTCGCGATTTCTTCCTTCTCTACTGCCATGTATGTTTCATTTTCATTATAAAATTCAATTTCAATTCGATTAATATTATTATTTAATACTGTAATATGTAACTCTTTTAAGCTATCTAAACGATTGCCTAATCCACACACTAACTTAAATACTTTATTTGCAATCGTTGGTGGTTTGACATAAGTCGTATTAAAATGAAGAGTTTCATCATCTATCACACCATCTTCCTCAACTGCACACGTCATAATGAAAGAATGATTTTGTTTTTCAATTTCTTGTTGACTCAACTTGCGATCAATGACATACTTCACGCTTGTTGATAGGTTTTCTATATATTCATCCAGTTCGGTATTTGAAATTTTAACCTCTGAGAATTCCGGGAAAATCATGTAAGCGTGTATATTTGAACTACTTTTACTTACACGCAATACCTTTACTTGTTTCTTTTCGTAGAGCACCGTCTGTTCTAATTTTTCCACTACATTGTTGCTCATATGATCTATTGTCATATTTCATCAGCCTCCAGTAATTATAATAAAAATTTTTTAACACAGAAATATTCATACAATCTCATCTATTTTAAACATTGTAATATGGCGAAGAGTTCTCAATTCTCCTATTCTAAGACTGGTTATCACATCAATCTTAGAATAATTTAATATTACAATGGCGTACAAAGTCTCATTATAGTTGAATATCCTTATATGGTGAATCATTCCGTCCCACTCATTTGTACAAAAACAAAAAAATATTTTGTCCTTGTACAAATGAGTGAGAAGCTAGTGTGTTTAATGCTATATAACTAAGAAAATACCAACTAGGAAATAGATTTATATACTCCCTAGTTGTCTATCACTCCATCCAACTAATGTATAGGAATAAGGTGAATCGACCTCTAATTCTATATACATTATTTTATTTTCTGGTAATATCTCTCCCTCTGTATGTATCCAATAGCGCTTCCTATTCGACATATTTATTACACGTGTTAATCCTTGTTCCCGTCCAATCACTTTTGCGGTCCACTTTACCACATTCCCATCCTGTGCTTCTGATACTTCTTGTTGAACAGGAAGGATAAGTTCTGTTTCTAATGAAACCGGCAGCTGTTCTAGTTCTGGAAATATATCTTCAATTCCTAAGAATTCCTCTGGTGTATCCATATCGCTTGGAAACGGTATTTCGTCATCACTCGGGAATGGGATATCATATGCTGCTTCAGAAGCAGGAGTATGGTGAAAATCTTCAACATACTCCACTTCTTCTACAGCTTCAATTTCCTGTTCTAATTTGTTACTCGCTTCTTCACCCAGATTCTTTTGAACCGATGTAGCAACTAAATCGTATATATTTGCTACATCCTTTTCTAAGGTAATTTCTTTTGTTGGAACAGTAACACGCTCTTGTTCCCTACCAATTGGTCTGTTTTCTCTCGGGCACCAATAAACGGGACGTTCCACCGGTGCCTGTTCCTTTTCTTTTTTCTTTGCTTCTTCTATTAGCATATTTTTTCTGACTTTGCGAACTACAAAAAACATATAACAAAATAAAGCGATAAAAATCATTGTAAACATTATTTTCTCCTCTCGGTTATGCAAATAAATCGAACTCAAACTGTCCTTCGATTACTTTGCTTTTTCGTTTCCCTTTCTTTTTAGCAGTATCCACTTCAACAATCACTTCATCCCAGAATGCAATATCTTGTTTTTGAACCAGCATACGCTTATCTGTATTCAGCGTTGTTAATGTACGAATGATACCTTCTACTTCCCCATCTATTTCAAGTTCACGTTTCTTCACTTGAACACCAGATACTTTCCCTTGTTGAATAAATTCAACAGCCTTTTGTACAAATTGGGCATCTTTCATAAATGCAACATCCATTGTTCCTGGTAATTTTTCCACCCAGTTCGTAAATTGCATTTCAATCGATTCAAATACAGGTGTAATCACATTACCGATATTTGCAAGAACTCGTTTCGATTCTTCTGATGCCGCTTTTGTCCATTCTTCTGTTGAGCCTTTTAATTGGTTCCCACTCTTAATGTTTTGAATTAATAAAGTCTGTAAATCCCCTGTATCACCGAGCATTGCATTTAAACCATCACTTGTCGCATCACCATTCATTGCTTCAGAAGCTTTATTCTTCTGAGCTATCAACTGTGCCATTTGCGCTTGGAAAGTCTCTCGATATCCAAGGTAGAATGTTCTACATTGATTGGTTTGACCAATACGCCAATGCCTTCTTGCTGCCTGATTTAATGTGAATAAGCTGAATGATAATTGATAAAAAATCAGGGTCGGTGTTGCCAATAAATCGAGGCCAACTTTCACAAGTTCTTGCGAACAAATGATTACATTCACACCGTTTTTCACTTGCTCTTTTAGCCATTCACTACGTTTTGGCGGAGTAACTGTATTGGTACGGAGAATAGCTACTTTCGCACCAGGTACTTGCTCTGCAACCTTCTGTAAACGAGGCTGAATGTCTCGCTCTTTCACTGTAGATCCTGTATCAGATACATAAATGATAATTGGACGACCTTCAGAGATTTCAGTATGCAATATTTCTTGCAATTTCTTCTCCTTCGGCTGCATACAATCCTCATCGAATCTATATTCTGCATTAGACCAAACAACATTTTTTTCATTCCCATCTAAGTAATAGTTAGGATAACGATTCATGTTATCTGGGTATGCATTTCCTGTACGAATATAAGAAAGCCACAATTTGCCGACATCTGGTGTACCTTTCGCTGCCTCAATTGCTTTTTCAAATGACTCTTTCATATGCTCATAGGCTTGTTTTTGCTCTTCAGACATATCAACAAGAATCGTAGGTACATTGATTAGCTCAACTGGATTTGGCCATACATCTTTTAAACGTACATTTATTGTTGTATCCATTAAAAATTGGGTAAACACATACGGTGAAATACCAGGTACTACTTTAGTTTTATCTAGCATTCCTTGTGCACCACGCGAAGCTACATTGGATACAACTTCACCATCATGGTAATATGTTCTCTCGATGTTTCCGTAAGTCTCATTCCAATCCATTAAAGAACTATATTCAAACCCACTCTTCACCATCTTGGAAGGATATAAGCGCCATAACGTATAGAACACGTCACTCGCCTTTCCTCCGAAAAGAGTTCCTGTTCCACCTACAAATTTCTTACAAACTTTAACTAAACTTCCCAGGGCAGTTCCTTGTGCAGTTTCACTTTTCAATAGCAATAGGTAAGGATTTGAAATTATCTCTACCTTTTCCCCTGCTCCACACCGTACGTGAAACTTTCGCTTCATACGGCGTTCCATCTATAAGATTAAGTAAGTATTAGACAATTCTTTCGAGTTTACATTTTCCTCTGAGTTGGTTAATCCTCATTAATTGTTTGCTGTTTAAGTTAAGAAGTTTCATGTATTTATTTATTGTTATCTCCTCGGTAGCGTGAATAAGTTTGTGAACATTCTTAGATACAATCACTAGATTTTTAAATTCGTCTGTACCACCCATTGATACTGGTATTTTATGATGACAGTGTACATTTCCCACATGTAAAGGTGCATTAGTTACCCAACAACAACCTTTCTGCATAGCGTATATAGATAATCTATTGTCCATATATTCTGTGCTACGGTGTGTGTATCTTGTCTTCATCAGCTTGACGATTTCCCTATCCCATTGAAGTTTATCTTTATTGTCATACGGGTTTTGACTCTGTGAATAATTGAAGTTCGATGTAGTTTTAATCTTTCCGATGGGAAATAGATAACTACCACTTATTTTGTACGTCTTCCTCGAGGTACCATAAAACTTTTTATAAGCTGATTTTGCTTCTACTCTAGGATATTCATACTTAGAAACCTTGGTAAGTCTACGTCTCATTGTTCTGAGGAGCCTATATTCTATATCCGAAAAATCTTTAACAACATGTGTTGCATACTTATAGAATTGATGAACCCCTAAGACAATAGAGTTGAAGTATCTTACGCTAGATTCATCTGGTTTCCTTTGTATTTCCTTGATAGCAAATTTTAATTTTTCTTGGATTTGTTTTCTCTTCTTATCCGATACATTAGTTTTAGCTACAAACTTTTTACGCTTGGGAATTGCCTTTATTTTAAAACCTAGAAAATCAGATGATTTTTTTCTTAGATTCAAAACTTTTGATTTATCAGCCGATATTTCAAGTTTGAGTCTGTTATTTAAATACCCCACAACTGCGTGATACCATCTCACTGCTGTTTTGTAATCTCTAGCCATGATCCTGAAATCATCTGCGTATCTAACAATATAGCCTTCTTTTAAATTAGAGCTATCCCTAATCGCCCTTAATTTCACATCATTGCTAGCATACTTCTTCTTGGTTTCAAAAGATTCCCATTGTTGAGCAACCCAATGGTCTAATTCATTTAGAACTATGTTCGCCAGCAAAGGAGACAGAATCCCACCTTGTGGTACTCCCTTTTTCGGAGTGCCTTCACCTTTAATTGGTGCCTTCAGCATTTTGCTGATTATGGCAATTACCCTCTTATCCTTAATTCCAATATTCCAGATTTGTTTCTTTAACAGATTATGGTCAACACTGTCGAAAAAACCTTTAATATCAATATCCACACTGTAATGTAGCTTATTTATATTAATCAGGGATTGAACCCTTGCAACTGCATGCCGTGTTGTTCTTAAAGGACGGAATCCGTATGAGTGGTTAAAGAATTTTGCCTCACATATCGGTTCTAGTACATTTTTGAACATCTGTTGAATTATTCTATCTTTAATAGTTGGTATACCGAGAGGGCGTTTTTCCCCATTTGGTTTTGGTATCCATACCCTACGTATCGCTTCAGGTTTGTAGTTTTCCAATGTTGAACGGATAAGTTCAATGAACTTATCTTGTTTCATTTTTGCTAGATTGAAAATATTATTCTTATCTGTACCTATCGTTTTTGAACCAGTATTACTTTTGATGGTTCTATACGCTAGTAGAATGTTTTTCTCAGATATAATCAGTTCATACAAATCCTTAAAATTATTCTTCTCCTGCTTACTTTCTTCATATATTTCCTTTTGAATCTCAGAGAAATCATAGTAATTTACTGCTCTATTCTTCTTGTTCCCCATTGGTGTGAATACCATCCTTTAACTTGTATTCCAACTCACCTATCTTACTCGAAAGATGGGAATTTCCTACTCGAATTGTTAATCTTCTTATAGACTTAGGACTATCCCTCCATCATATTTCTATGACTTCTTAGGTACTGTGTCCTTACTCTCACAACTGTAAATCCATTTCGGTTATACGCCTTATAGGAACCAACCCGCTAAGTAGACGATATATGGTTGTCAGTTGCTTTCCACGTTCCGAAAAACCTAGCTATTCATATATACCCTTAGGTGCTTGCTTTATACCTGTAAGCCTTATGGTTTCGATTGTTAACCATCCCGATTTTCATAACGAACGATTTTACTCATCGGTATCTTACTCTGCTTCAGCAGTCATCATAGTTTCCAGTGATGTAATCCTCTAGGCACTTTCATTCGCAAGTTCGTCAGACATACTTATGTCATTCTCACCATAGATATTTTGTAGCCCCCGGCCTATCTGTATTCATATCCTAAACAATGAACTTAGAATACATTCAGCCGACTTCACCTAGCTTCATACAGGAGAACACTACTATATTCATCTGCATGTAGGAGTATTAGGTTAGTGGCTTCAGCTCAACATGACGGCTTTCATTCCCACTATTCAGTTTTCCAGTTGTATCCTATTGATTCCCAATAGGATCTCCCTTTTCGTTGTTTATAAGACACTTATAGGGAAACGTGTCGCACGCTCATGTATCTCATCAGCGATAAGAGCATCAAAGAAATGCTTCATTTTTCTACGAATATACTCAACAGTAGCTACCTTTCGATATGCTCGCCCTGAGTGTTTCGCATCATAAGGTTTTACACGATTCTCTAACTCTAGTTGTTTTTGTAACGGTTTATTTCCTTCTTTAATTGCCTGTACTAATTTATCCTCATATTTTGTCCAATCTTTAAAACTTGCATATTTTGTTTTTACTTTTGGACTCCAAATATACGATTTACAATCAGCACATACACTATTTTTATTTGTTTTAGAATCTAAGTCGCTTGCTGTAAATTCTTTATATTGACAGATTTCCTTTTGTTCACCATTGGCTTGTTGCACCATGATAGAAGACGTCTTTTTACGTAACTTAGCACCACAATCCGAACAGTAGTAGCCCTTCTTATAATATCTTTGCACCTCTTCTTCCGATTTTTTAGAAAGAGAAGTCTGCTTATAAGGGAATGGCATCTGTTTAATAGAATCTCCTCGCATTGTTGTAAAACTAATGACAAAGAAGGTTGGTTTTTGTGGTTTTGGTCTTCCAGCCTGAATCCAAGATTGATGAATTCGAATCAGATCCTCTGTGCGTTTAATAAGATGTATCTCTGCGTCTGGTAATAAGTGTCGTATTTCTTCTTTTGCCCACTTCTCAGTAAGTGTCGGTGGAACAAATACGCATGTACGATACCCTTTTTGTCCTTTTAATTGAAAATAGCCATCTACTGCAGCTGTCATCATTGCACTTTTGCCCGTGCTCATTTCACCCTGCAAGATGATTCCCTTTTGTACTTGTAATGCTTTTGCTGCACCTGTTGCTACATGTGCCTGTACAGGGAATAATGGTCTTTGGTATGTATCAAAATGAGATAATGCCTGATCTTTCATTGGTTGATGTAAAGGCTCATCTAATTTTGTTACCTTATCGAGCATGACAGGTGAATACTCCAATAGATATTCATTTAAATCATTGATTTCATTGATTTTTTCACCTGTACCTTCTTGTGGAAATTGACATTTTCCAGACCGGATCATTTCTGATAAAAACTCTTTACAATCCTCTTCTTTTAATACGACTTGTGCAATCGTTAGAGAAGAAAACTCATTCTTATCGAAATATAACTCTAATGGTTGTAACAGATTTCTTGTTAGCATCTCCTCATAAATTGGCTTCGCCCACTCTTCTAAAATCGGCAAGCCGTACGGAGGAGCCATTAAGAAGTCTCTTACTTGCATTTCTGGTGCTTCGTCAATTGCAACAATATACTTTTCTTCTATTTCCTTAGAAAACGCAATAATTGCCTTTTTTCTATTTGTTGTTTGTGTATTAATAAACTCAAATGGTCCTGTCGAAATTACATTCATTTTTTTACCTAACGCATAATATAATTCTTCTTTTTGTCCCTCTCCAAAATACAAGCGACGTGTACCCATTGATATGGCTGCTCGGAATGACTTTAATGTACTATCATTCCCTCCTAATACTGCAAATTGTATTTGGTGATGACGATTTACTGCCATAGCAAAGCAAAAAGCAGTATGTGAAGCAGTAGCCGTCTCTAATTGCAACATCGCTGGTGTTTGTTCCTGGTCAAATGTATGTTGTTGAATCATTTCGTTTATCATAAGTTTCCCTCCTAAAAATAAAAAACGCACCTTATTCGATACGTTTCATGTCCTACTCATATAATTTATTGTTTAAAAGTCTATAAACTGTTTCCACTCTGGTAATGAATGTTCAGCTACAGATAACATATCACCTACACCCTGGAATAGTGAGAATTGTACTAGCACTCCCAAATGTGTACCTGTACTGAATTGAGATGCACATAAGCAAATGACCGTTAGAACGATAGCAATACGAAACATACGATTACTAAATTCCCATACGATAAATAATGCTCCTATTCCTAATAGTACAGACATAGCCTTCTTCCTTTCCTAGACAAGTTCTTTGACTTCACCAGTTGGTGTTGCGATGATAAATTTCGCGCGGCGTTTTTGTAAAACAACTTCTTTCGTTGTTGTTTCCAATTGCTCAAATGAATTTAAATAATACACATTTTCAGATCCACGAACTGCATGGAGTGTATCACCTTCACCAAGCAAACCGTCTGCCACACCTGTTATCAGCAATAGTCCTAATTGTCCAGAAGCAATTGGCATCTTTGCTCTCTCTGCAGCTGTTTTTTCAGCTTGAAGTGAGTAACCATTTCCTCTATTTAAGCGTTTCTTTAATGTTAAGATCCCCTCTGATTTGCCTACACCTTCATAAGCATCTTTATAATCCACACGAGATGTAAAAATTAATTTATTTTGATGTCGCAATTCAGGTATAACCCAACTTTTACGATTCACCATTTCTGCTAATGTATTCACATGTTCTTTAACAAAAGCTAGTTCTGACATATTCTCACAAAAATTAGCGAATCGATCGTTAAAATATGTATCATTTTTCGTAGCTGCACGCTTACGGCCAATAAAGACACATTGCTTAAATTGCTCAAATTCTTCATTTTCATCACCAAAACGCATTAATCCGATTTCCTCGTAATTCTTAGCTAAAAAGTAGCTAATTTCATCTCGAGCAAAACGATCGTATGGAATGACATACACCATAATGCCACCGTCTTGTAAATAATGGTGTGCACGCTTTAAGAAGTTAAATTCCATTTTCTCTGATTTCTTTTTTTCTGTCCGAAGTTCTGTATTATACGGTGGGTTTAAAAAGATAAGTGGGAAATAGTCATGACTAATCATCATACTTTCAAAGCTAGAGCGTATCACTATGTCTAATTGCTCTTTTGCTTTGTTATACCGATTTGCATCTAATTCCACACCATATGTGTCAAGTTGTATACCGACTTTTTTCACCGCATCTGCAAAACTTCGTAAAATTGTACCTTCCCCACAACATGGATCAAAGCAAGCATAAGCTCGCTCTGATTCCATTTGTAATAACTGTATTAAATGATTCCCTTCTGTTAGTGGTGTTGGATAAAATCCTGCCGCTAAATCATTTCCTAAACGCATAATCGTTCCCTCCAAGTTCTTTTTTTCAATAAAAAAAGGAAGATCCAAGTAAATACATCACTTAGTTCTTCCTTTTACCCTCTATAAACTACCTCGCCTTTATTAAAATGGTAGTTCTTCATCTGTAATCTCCGATAGCTCATCCATACCAGCAAAAATATCATCCGGCTCTTGGGATTGCTCTCTCGTCTCCTGCTCTTTTGGATCATCTACTACTGTCCAAATGTTATCTTTTTTCATATTTATATCCCTCTATCCTTCTTATTTTTCAGTTTCATAAACAACTTCCTCGTAATCAAAAAAATAATCTTTCATCTTACGTAGGATTGTACGAAACTTCGGTTCAGCTACGATCTTTGTACCATGATAAAAACTTTGTTGCCCGACAAAGCGCCATAGGATGACATAGCCTTCTTTTGCTTCCTGGATGCCTTCAATAAATAATGCGATTTCGTGAATGGCTTCCTTTTCATTAAGGGTGTTTAGTTTAAAATATTGAAATTTACCATCTGGTAATATAATTTCAGCTTCAAAACAACCTCTCATTTGATTTACTCTTACTCTGGATTCAGATGACATCGCTGGTGCAGCATATGATTTCTGATTTTTTTCCATTCGTGTTTTATGTTCCTCTACTGTTGGTACTAGTCGTAAGTGTCTATAATCTTTTTTCATTTTCATATCTCCTCTATTTTGTAATTTGTTATGATTCATAACCCCGCCTGCAAACTTGAAAACAACACAAAAAGGGCTTCTTCAAGTCGATTAATAATGTGCATAGCAAAATAAGCTATATATACACTAATCGGCTCAAAGAAGCCCTTTCACAATTGAAACAAGACGCAACTTGCTTCTACAACTCAACCACAACACAAAAAAGGTGTGGGAATAAACGGAATCAAATAAACTAACAATATACCTATATATTACACAATTAAGATTATGGTAGCAAGATATTTTCCAAGTTTTAAAGAAACATTGTACCTGAATTACTTCTAAAGCAATGACACATCTCTTTTTTCGAAATATATGGAATGTTACAATTGTATAAGTGCTATATATTATACTTTTACACGGAGGAGATACTGTTGAATATTTTAGGTAATTTTAGAGATTTAAAGCGAGACATGATGGGTAAGGGCTGGTGTATTGATTCTTTTGTATTTAAATATAATCAGCAGGAGTATATTGTTTTGGTGAAATTATACATGAAGGATGAAAAAATACCGGAATTTGCTTTGTTAAAATTAGAGTTTTTAAAAAGAAACAACATTACGGACAATTTAATTACTCCAGCAAATGCAGTTACCCTTTTAACAGACGCGAAGACATTGACAACTTATTTTGATATCCCTTTTGGAACTAATGTTGGAAATGCAATTCAATCATTTTACCAAACATTATCAAAGTTCATTCCAAAGAAAGTAAGCACGGGCAAACCATCAGATTTAGAAGCAGCCATGGTAGCTTCACTTAGTGAAAGCGATAGAGATGATCCAAATAAAATTTACTGCTACAGCGTGAAACGAAATTCAGTTAAATCAAATGGTGAATATGGAGAACGCAGTCCATATAACGATAATAAAGCGAGAATTTTACGCCCTACACTATATGAAAAATTAAAAACTGAGATACATGTAAGCTTCAACTTTTCAGCAGACCCTAATAAACATGAAGAAGACGGCACCATTCTATATAATTTGAGCCAAAATATTAGCAAATAACACCCAGCTGTAAAGTGATAATAATGTTTATTAATTTTGATTTAAAAATATAAGAGCCTCGCTACAAATCATATTGTAGTAAGGCTCTTTAAAGTTATTTAAAAATCTAAGTTTCATTCCACAATCGCGCTCAATAGTTGAAATTGGACAAGGAATTATCAGTTTTATCTACTTACTGTTCATTAAACCCCAAATTGGCAGGCGGGGTAACTCCTATTTTTTGAGCAATTTTTATAATAAAAAAGATGTGATCCTCAACAATATGGCTCGCATTTTTTAACAGCTTTATTATTTTTTAAACCATTTTATTGTAAACTAAACAACCTTTTTATTACTTAACAGATAAATATATAGATTTATTCGACAACTAATAAGTTTATATGGGAATATAAACTTATTAGTTTTATAAAATACAAATTTAATAAGGAGTATTCCAAAATGAATAATGCCGAACTATTTTTTGATAGATTAGAAAAAGATGGGTATAAAGAAATTTCACGTATGATAAACCAGAACAAGGAAGAATCAGTATTCTTAGACTTCAAATTAAAAAGCGTTCCTGATGGTAGCAAAATTTCTAAAGATGATAAAAGGAACTATGCCAAAGCATTATCAGCATTTGCTAACACCTCTGGAGGAGTTATCGTTTGGGGAGTTAATGCGCGTAAAAATGAAGATGGATTAGATGCTGCTAGCGATGAAGAACCCATAATTAATGCAAAAACCTTTCAAACAACTCTAAATAGTTTACTTTCAGATGCACTAACTCCTTTATTGCCTGATATCCAAAATTTATTTATTCCTAAATCCGATACCAATGATGGATTTGTTGTAACTTATGTACCTGCTAGTGATTTGCCACCGCATCAAGCATTATTAGGAGAAAATAAATACTATATGCGCATTGGAGACAGTTTTAATCAAATGGAGCACTCACATCTCTCAGATGCATTTGGTAGAAGACAAAGACCTGTTTTAGAAGTGCATTATCAAATACAAAGAAATCATATTATTGGTTCTGGTCCCGAAAGTCAACATCATTTATCCATTGTAGTTGGTATTCGTAATATAGGAAGATATGTTGCTATTTATCCTGCAATTCAAATCAAAGCAGAAGAAAATCTTCATTTATTTGAAGGATACGAGGAAGGTCTTAACTTAATTCCCCAAACGCACAATGATCGAAAAAAATATGGTTATATGTTTGCAGGCGGTATAGATGATACCGTTCATCCTGGAACCTATAGGACTGCATATCCTCTACAGCTTAAATTCCGAATTCAAGAAAAACATCTTAACGGTGAGAGTACTGAGCTAGATAATTGTAATTTCGTATTTTCCTACGAACTTTTTGCACAAGGGTGTCAATCCGTGAAGGGAAAAATAGTAATCACATTTGATGAAATAAGAAAAGCTATATCCTTCTAATATAGATATTATTTTTCAATCCCTGTAACTACATAACACAAAAAGAGCCAAATTAATATGGCTCTTTTTTATGTATTTTATTGTAAGTAATTTTTTATTTGTAAGTTAACTTTTCATATTTAAACAAATAAATTATCTTATTATAGATTAATCTTTATTGTATCCTGAAGGAAGTCCGCACAAACCCTTACTTCTGGTAAATGATTATTCCTTATATACTTTTTCCACTCATTAAACTGTTCACCAACAATCTTAGGCTTATTATTACAAATGTAAGTTACTAAGTTTGCATAACTGGTTAATAAATTAAGATCACCACGTGTTAAAAATTCTACTTCTTCAATTATTGACGTTAAATAACAATTACTGTATTTGATCAGTATCTTATAATCACTATCGTCAAAAAATGTAGGAATAGATTTTGAAATTTCTATCACTATATTAATTGCCATACTTACAATATCCACTGAACCATATTTTATTAAATGTAATATTTCTTTTTTTATCCGAATAGGATCTTCCACATTAATCTTCTTATTTTCATTTAATAACAAGCAATCATGTAGCGCTTGCATTGCGGCATTTGCACAATTACTTTTTTTATCATTTAGCCTATCAATTAAATAATCTATACCATACTCACCATTATTACCTAGTCTTTCTAAACAAGGAATTAAATAAAATGACAAATCTTTTCTTATTTCCATAATTTCTAGAAATATTTTCCTTATTTTGATTAAATCCCTATCGTCTAATAATTGTTTGGGAACAGTCCCCAAAATATTATCCCCCAAAATATACACTAGGATTTCAAAATAATTTACACTAAACATATACTCATTATCTACTTCTATTGCATTAAATCCTTGCTTTTGATCTTCCCACCACAAATAAAATTTCTCTAACCACGGTTTATAAATGCTATTTTTCAAATCAGCTTCATTTGTATCTTTATAGTTACAAGAAAAAACCTTATATAGTTCCCTAAAATATGTATCTAACTCTTTACTTCCAATAAACGTCCCTAATTTATAAAATTTAGGTATTTCTTTTATAATAAATTGTGATTCATCTATTAATTTAGGGATTTGAACTAAGCTAACAGTTTCCTCCATAACACGCTGTAATCTTGTACTTTGTCTTCTTGAATACTCTTTTATAAACGTTAACAGTCTATTGTAAAATTCTCGAGGTAATTTTTGGGTTCGGACAAGGACAATTATTTTGAGTAATGCTACATCATGCTCATTAGCATCTTTTAATTTATTAAATAGCTTTTCAATCTGGTTTTGAGACATCTTAAATTGACATAATTTATTCTGCTCTTCAAGGCCTTCTATAATATATTTAAAGAATACATTTTTCATTATTACTTCATCATCATTTTCTAAACTAAAAATATTATTTTGAATCAACATTTTACAAAAAAACTCAGATTCAAAAATATTTTTTGATACAATTAACCTTATTAAAAACCTATTCATTAATTTCAGTTCTTCTGACTTTAATGTTCCTTTGTTCTTAATAAATTCTATTAAACTTAAATCTATAATTTCTTTTTCTCTGCTTGGTAAAACGAAGTAAATCCTAGAAATAACTTCCATTTCAACACTTACATCTAATCCACTTTGAGATTTATTGAATACTGAATTCGTCAAATAACTAGTCAAGATATCAAGATTAGATTGCTCCATTGAATACACAAATTCTCTTGAAAACAATTTAATTATGCCTTCTGAATCTATAATTTGTATCTTTTTTATTTGACAATATGTCGGATAATACTTCTCTAAGTTTCTTATAGCTAACTCTAGTTCAGAATTATTAATTGTCGGTAGCATTAAAGTTTCTTGTATCTGCATGACAGCAAATGAATTTAATAATGCTTTATCTATCAATATAGAATATGTAGTTTTAATTCTTTCTATCCCAGGGTCAAATCCATCATGCCTTACTTTTCCATATGTATTTTCGAATTTCACTACCGAAATAACTGATTGTTCATACTCTTTTCCCACATCACAATTTTTACTATTTAAAAATCTTAACCTATCTTCTCTCCCGTTATTCTTTAAGTGATGCAACACAATACTTTCTAATGACATTAATCGATAATCATCTGGTTTTATAGCAAGTAAATTTCTAATCGTTTGTAAATACTCAATCAACATTTGATTAGCTTTAGCATTTTTGTGAATTCTGAAATAAATAATCGCCTTTTTTATACCCCATTCTATTTCAGTTTTCTCCACATCCCATTGATTCATCATTTTTTCTATGATTTGAACATCGCTATTTAAAGCATATAATATTTGTTCATGTTTCAAATTATGGCTTTGTTTCTTGTTTAAGTTAAGATTTTCTAATATTTCTTGATACTTTACGAAACCAAGATTATTAAAATTAAGTCTCTCTTCTTTTAATAATAGGAGCAGTAATTGAATATATTGTTCATTACTCTCGTCTAATTTACCAATTAAACCCTCTAGTTTAATTGATAAATGATTAAACTTAATAGGAATATAGAATTTTTCACAACACCACAATATCTCTTCTAAATAATCAACTATATCTGTTGATGAATTCAAAAGAATTGTTATTTGTTCCTGAATGTTTGATACATATTTCTTTCTTATTTCAGTTGGCATAACAACCCAATTCGGATACGTTTCTCGGTTTGCTTTAAAGTTGTTAAAGTTTTTATAACTTTTATATGGCCACTTTGTTTTCTCTTGTCTATTTTTATAAGAAAGATACTCAAAAATATCAGCAAACATTGTAGAATACCGGTTTTCAGATTCACCATATATTTCTTTAAAATCAATTAAGGTAATCCCTTTTTCTGTAAGTTCTTTCAATCTCTCCTCATTTTGCCCAGCACAATCTATCATATAAATTTTCGGCATATGATCACCTAGATTTTCTTGTACCCAAGTTGTCCATTTCTCAAAATTCGGATCATCTCCGGAGAAACCTATTAATACAAAAGTAGTCTCCATAATAGATTGTTGAACCATGTTTACAAATGGTCTAAAATTTTGCGGATAATTTTCATAATCCTTTTTTGTAAAAATAAAAGGTCTATTCGCTGGAAAGCTTCCATGTAATTTCACAATGCGCGGTTGTACCGAACTAGGGATATCGTTAATATCATAAATAACTTGATAGTTCCGCTCATAGACACGTTTTTTTGCACGTTCTAATAAAGTATCATAATTCGTAGTATAAACATCCGACCATGGTAGTTTTAACAAGTCATGATGTATTTTATCTGGCTCATAATTGTCATCAGGGATAGCCTCTTTTAGAATTTCATCCAAACTTGTTCTCCCATATTCCTCAACAAATATTTGGCTAACTTCTAATACATCTTTATCTTCAATATCCGGATGGTGTATTAAATCTTTAATTAGCCGTTTTTTTAAATCCGGCCATAGAGCCATTCCTTCAAATGTAGCCTCAACCCTTTTTGCATTTAAGCTAAAACCAGCTCCAACCATAACTGATACTCTACTTTTTCTATCTTTCATCCAAAGTCGTTCACGAATGGCTTTTAAATGCGGGTACATTGTTAACTTTTCTTGAAAAATCCCTTCAACATCTCTTGTCAATTATAAGTCGCCCCCATAAAATACATAATTCTTTAATCCTACAATAAATTCATTACTTCTTGTCTCTCGATCCACTTATCTAATTTGTTTTTGGTGTCATCATTTAATCGTTTTCTTTTACCAGATAACATTCTTGAAAGCGTTGAATACGAAATATCTATTTCTTTCGCTAACTCACGAATACTTTTATTATTCTTCTCTTTATACGTGTTCATCTTTTCAATATAGAACTCGATGCTATTAGGAATTTCTTGATTTAATATACTTATTGACTTCTCTTCAATTGCAGGTGGCCTTTCTTCCATCTCGATGATTAATGGTGCCTGCTGCTTACTTTTCTTAGTAATCAACTCTTGTTGTAGTTTCACAAGCTCATTTGTAGGAGAAATGATTACTTTCAATTTTAACCAGTAATTTTCAAACCAGTTTTTCCCCTTACATTTTTCTTCATCAATTTCGGGAGAGTATTTCCATTCTTGAATTACTTGGTCCCTCATAAGATCATCTAACGTTTTTTCAAAAACTTGTCTTATTAGACTTGGTTTTCTATTCATACTTATCTCCATAACTTGAAGTATCCCCTTAGGACCACCAATACTATATGAATGTGTTAGATGTTGATATGACTGTTGGATACGCCAACGCCAACTTAGATATCTGGTTAATCTTTTATGATATCTCTGCTGCTTGCTGTTATACTCCAGTGCTTTCTTAGATAGTAAACCTGTTAGTTTCTCAGAACCGTATAGATATTTTGATAAAAAGCTACCTGGTGTAACGTTCATGCTCTCTATACCTAATGTTCTATCCGTATCAATATCTTTTGCAATGATAATTTCGTCCATTACAAATAACCTTCTAATTCTTTGCTTTTTATAAGCTAAGGTTTCATTTGGATCCTCTTCATTCAATATTACGATCTCATTATCTTCATTGACATAAATAAAAATACTTGCAAGAGCAGCTAAACGCTCCATAATCTTTAATCTGTCATCTTTTCGATAATAAGCCTTACCATTCTTGATTTGTTTCATATTACACATATCTAATATTTGTTCATAATGTACAGGCACAATAGTCTTATCATTTTCCGCACTCTTCACCCATAGTTCCGTTACAATATCAAGGCAATCCGCCGTCAAATCATCCATTACTCGAGTTAAAAAAGTAGAATCAATTAGTGTATTCCATCTTTTGAGCTCTTCTCTTTGTAATTTCATATCACCATCATCATGTGAAGAGACCACCACTAGACTATTTTGTTTATCCTGCAATTGAGCAATACGTACATTTTTATCTTGGTCATCTGTAAACTTATTCTTAGCAATAGTGTCTGATAAATGGTACATAAACCCTGCATTACTTCGCTCTATATAATCACTCTTAGCCTCTGAATCTAAAGGTACTTCTTTTGCGACAACAGGCAGTTTAATCCCAAATTCCATATATAAATCGTCTTTTAGACATTCAAAAATTTCTTCCTTATGATTATCTAATTTTGGAAGGATGTCTATCGCAGATAATCCTAAAGCTTCCTTTTTAGAAACCCATTTCACTAGTCTTTCGAAAGTCTGTGACGAATAAGTTGAGTTGTAAATCCTCTGTAGATCTCTTTCTACATCTTGATAGAAGTGTTGCCATTTATTTAAAACTCTTTCACTTCCCTCAACTCCAGTAAATAGAGGGTACGCTATATATAAAGTGTTTTGAAATAGTACTTTTAACTTTTCCACTAATAATCCTCCTAATTGCTTCTAATACAATTATATCAATTGCTACTAATCATTCATACCATCTTAATGTTTTATGGGAATTCAGGAGTTGGCAAGACGGGGACAGCTAAATTTATTAGTGATTTATTAGGTGAGGACTTATTTCGAAAGCAGCTATCTATGTTTCAAAATAATGAACTCTAAGACTACCTTTTTGGAAGCAAACATAGTGCGTCCGGTTTTACTAAATTTCTTTTAGAGAGAGAATCAAATGTTATTTTATTGGACAATTTTGATAAAGCATACTTTTAAGCTACAATGCTTTTTATCAAGCTTTTGATGAGGGAATATTTGAAGATAAAAATTATATAGTTAATCTAAAAAATACAATCATTATTTGTACATCTAATTACAAGAAACCAGAAGAAAGAACTTAGTGGATCCAATTTTCCTCAGGTTTGATGCAATGGTTAAATTTGATGATTTAACTTTGGAGTCAAAGATAGAAATCTTAAATCAGGTAATAATTGAGGAGTATAAGAAGTCAAGTTCGAATAAACGCCGAGTGGTGCCTTATGAAGAAATGCAAAGTAGGTATATAAATCAAGCTAAACATCAATTTTTATTTTTAAAACTTTGCTTAATATACGAAATCCGAGTTTTATTGGCGGGCTCCCTTTATTTATGAAGTCTTTTTTTAACTTTAATGAAAATAATAAAAGCCAAGGTCCCCCTTGGCTTCCAGCTTAAAAACTTATAGGAAAAAGATGGCCGTTTAGAACTGGTCTTTCGACATGAAGGCAGCTGCTTTCTCATTTCTAAAGGACTTATTTTCTAAATTCCCATTTGTGCGCAAATGGCAATTTACACACTAACTAATTCAATTGCTCTCGTCCTCGGTATCGCCTTATACAAATGGTCTTATTTAATAGACAGATTATAGACAACGACTTCGAATCGGCTGATTCGTCATTTGTACAGGGCTTACTTTACCAGTCTTAGCATTTCTTTTGTAGGTCTTAATTATACTATATACCACAAAAGAAAACAATAATTACAACATGGAGATATCTGAAAATCCATAAATTTTATGATGTATTTTAGGTTGTAAAATATTATATAGGGTAACCATATTAGCAGATTCTTGATTTTGTGGAGACTTTTTATTGTTACCATCCATATACGTATAGTATTTGTTAATGAAGTTTGCCACAAAGTCTATTGCTTGCATTAAACTATGGTGTTGTTTAGCTATATATTCGATTTCAAAATCAGACCAATAAAATTGATTATTCCACTTAGGATAATTTATTCTTAACGTCAAATACTCGTGCAATCGGGCATTTGTCACATTTAAGTTTTCTTTTATTTTGTCTTTATCATGAACATCTATTAACCGTTCAGGAGCATCACCATCTATAAAAATGCGCATTTTCTTTTTATCTCTATCTGGATATGGTTCAGAGAGACGTGAGACAACTTTAGCCAAAAAATAGGTTTCACTTTGTGCTTTTAACAATGATCTTGTATGCTTATTAAAAGTTGCTTGATTTTTGGTAATCGTTGGCTTATCAGCCACAAGATAGCAAATTCTTAAATCATGCCTATTAGCTAGACATTGAAAAATTTTCTGTCTTTGGTCAAATGTTGCTTCATACCCTTTCAATTCTCCTGACCTTCCCTTCGGAAGGCTTTGGAAGATACTATTCAAGTCTTCCATCAATTTTTTAGGACGTGTATTCAATGAAAAACCAGCCCATACATAAAATGGTTTATCATCGTCTATATTTCCCGAATCGTCTAAATAAATGTACAATGTTATTCCCCTCTCAAATTCCCTAAACGCTATATAAATTTTACTTGTTCTTGCACAGTCTTTCAATAATTCAACATAATCTTTCGCATATAAGCTCTATCCTGAGAAATTTAATTTCCATCAAAAAAGAACCTTTATATTAGTACTCTTCAAATTTATTACTCCATTCTTTTATCAGATTAGGAAATTTTCCAGCTAAAGAAGAACCATTTTCTAACTTATATTTTTAGACTTTCAATTCTTGAACTTTTTGTGTATTCAGGACATTTGGTACCGAAGTTCTGCTAATTTTTATTACTCTCCATTCATGTTTGCATGCGCTATATTATCGTTATATCTGATTATTTTATTTAAACGTAAATTTATTCAGAATCAATCCTTCATTCTATGTATAGGACCACTCTTTTTCCACTTCTGGAAACTTAGATTCTAATGTGTTCTCTATTCTTATTTGGTGCATATCCCCAGTTTCTGCACCTTGTTCATACATTAAAAAACTTAATCTATTTTATACTTTCTTATTTATACCATATTTTAGACAGCCACTACTTTTTTTGAGAAATACCTTAATTAGATTTCGCATAAAAGGCCCAAACTAATAATATTTGATAGAATTTTTCACCAACAAGACTTCATCGTAAAAAAAGACCCTTACCATTAAAATTGGTTAGGGCCTTTTTCAAAAGACGACTATATTTGTATCTAACATTACTAGCTGGTACCCAACTTTATTATTTTTTAACATCCGTACTTGCTTTTTGGTATTTAATCCTTCAAGTTATTGTGTTCTTTTTAATCCTGCGCCCATCAAGAAAACATCAATTTCTCTATTTTTTTCTTCTTTAAAATTTTTTAGTATAGAAAAAACTTTTTCGATATCTAATGTATCTGGAGAATCTGGATGCCATGCTTTTCCTTCTAAAGCTAATGAATAAAAATTTACAATTTCCCACGCTTTCTCAATTAATTCTTCTATATGTTGCATTGTTAATTCAGCATCTTTTGGTAATTGCTCTTTATCAAAAAAATATTTCATATCATTATGGGCGTAAACTTTATCTCGCCACATAAAAAGGTTATTCAGACTCTCTTCTTTCTCTTCGATAATCTTCTTATGATTTTCAATTTCCTTGTTGGTAATCATCAAAGGATCAATAGCGTGCTCTTTATAATCGAAAAGAGCCCTATTAGCATCAGCAATATTAATTAGCTTGTTTAAATTAGCAGTCTGCTTTCCATGTTCATAAAGCTTCGCTAAAGTAATAATAACATCATTAAATACTGAATGAAGTGTAAGAGTAAAAAAAGCTGGTGCGATGTTAAGCTCATCCAAATGCTCATTTCTATGTTTTTGGATATGTTTCCATAATTGAAATTTCGATCTTACATTAATAATTTCAAACATGAATCTATTTATTAATTGCTTTATCTTTTCCTTATCGTATCCGCTCAAAACTTAACCCCCAATTCTAAAATCACACCTATATAAATTTATTATATTACTCCTAACAAACTATATAGTTAAAAGTAAAAAATCCAATATAGAAGAAACAATAAACATCAGCTAATACCAATGTTTTTCCTACCTATTTCAGTAGGTTACCAAACAAGTCTTCATTAAAAATTTGTATACAAACTGTCTCTTTCTTACATTGCGTACTCCTTTCGATAGCTTGCAACGCCTTTCCCATCTTGCGTACCCTTATTGTGAAGCATGCAACATCTTTTCCCATGTTGTGTACTCTTACTGTAAAATAAGCAACGCCTTTCCCATGTTGCGTACTCTTACTGTGAAATATGCAATACCTTTCCCATCTTGCGTACTCTTACTGTAAAACATGCAACATTTTTCCCATGTTGCGTACTCTTACTGTAAAACATGCAACACCTTTCCCGTCTCGCGTACCCTTACTGTAAAACATGCAACATTTTTCCCATGTTGCGTACTTTTAGTACAAAACGAGCAACGCCTTTCCCACGTTGCCTACTCTTTCACTAAAATAAGCAACATTCTTCCCGTGTTGCGTACTTATTTCTCTCAACAAGCAACACCTAATATTTAAATTATTTAATTCCATGTTAAAAAGAAGCAACATTTTTCCCAAGTCGCGTACCTATCTTACTAACAAAATCAGCTAAAACCGCTGTTATATCAGGTGATTTAAGATATTTAATAAAAAACAATCCATATATTACATAAAAATTCTTTCCCAAGTCGCGTACCCATTTTTCCGAAAAAGAAGCAACATCTTTCCCAAGTTGCGTACCTAAACTTTATTTAAATACCTATAAAGTATTGATATTAAAGGATTTTCCTTTTTCTCGATAAGTAGCATCATACAAAAAAAAAGCAACAATCCTTCCCATGTCGCGTACCAAAAAAAAAATTAAACTTTTTCCAAATACCTTGTGGCTCTAAGGCTCATAAGGTGTTGCTTTTTTAAAAATTCTCTCTTAAAGGGCACGTTTTTACAAAATTCGTTTTGATATAATCAAAGTTGGAATATTTTATAGTCTTTTGGCATATATTTCTGAATTTGTAGAACGGAGGTGAAAAAGATGGGGAAATCATTTATTATTCAAAATCAGCGTAGCTTAAATGGAGAAACAACAAATGCAGTTTTAGTAACACTAAAATCTTGGCAAAAGTTTGTGGAAACATTTGAGGAGAAATACTACAGCTATAAAGATACATATTTAGAAGATATTCTGCAGCACATGACATACGAAGAACGTATTGCGGATGTAGAAGGCTTTGTCGAACAAGCTAAACCATCTTTTTCACGTCGAGCAATGTCTGCACTTGCAGAGAAAACAGGACGAAAACATAAATTATATGGTATTACGAATGCTGATCTTGAAGTATTCTTGTATCTACATAAAAAGTGCTTTACAAATGGTGTCATTCCTAATGTAACAATACATATGATGTGGGAAGATTACAAGCAATATAAAGAAGAATTCGCTTTTATTCAGCACTCACAATTCTATATCGCTCTAAAGAAATTAAGCTTACATAACATAATCACTATCGAAAATGGCGTAGATGGCCGATATACAATTAAACTCACTCATTTTATGAATGAGGAAACAGAAAAGGCAAATCCATATGTATATATTAGTCCTGTTGTATTTACAAAGGCGTTCTTTAAGCTATCTGTAGCAGCTAAAAAGCTGTTTTTAGACATTGCTATGCAACAACATACAGAAACAACGTTAAAGCGTTCTTTGGACAAGCAGGATGAAAGAGGCAACAAAACTCACTTTGGCGGGATGTATCGTTTCTTACATAAAAAATATCCGCATCAGATTCGTGCGGTTATCGAAGAATTAACAACTGCATTACCGTGTACGGGGAGTCCCCTATTCAAAATTTGCAAAATGCAAAAAGGTGTAAAGCATACAAAACGATATACAACATTATATCTATCTATCCATTCGGACTTCTTATGTACGAAAGAATCTGGGGAAGAGCAACACAGGGATCCATTTACACCAAAAGCTACATATGCTCGTAAAGCGAAATTTATTGAATCAGTCCTACAAGAGATGAATATCGGTGAACTGTCTGCAGACATGAATAAATTCATTCATGTTTTAAAACATACTTGTCATCGTCAAATTCGTAGTGTGATTCGTGGACTTCGTGACATGGTTGATCGAAAAGAAGGATATCCAACGAAAATTGTATATACATTGAAAAAATTATTACATCAAACATCTCAATATCAAATTCTTGATACTGCAGCGAAAGAAGGTATCTACCCTCTTATTGCGCAACATATACCAAAAGAGAGAAATAGTGACCGTGAACAAGCTGTCTTTAATTTCGGCCTACATTATTCCATGTACTCTCTTCGCAACATTAAGAAGATGTTTAAAAATGTACATGCACTACTGAAACAGAAGTTTGCGGTACCAGTGACTGAAGAGTCTTATCACCGTAATTACCTAAAATACCAGGAAGAAACGTTATTTAGAAAATATGCATATGATCAGGGAGTAAATCTCCATGCATATATCGCTTTAGAAATTGAAATGCGTGAAAAATTAAAAGTTCGTGGCCATAAAGAACGCACGATTCCAAGTGATGTACGTGAATGGTTTATCGAGGCAATTGATAAGCTGCCACAAGAAAAACTTCGTGTTATTGAGCTACCAAAACAGTTTAATTTACTAGAGTTTATGCGTACCTTCGAACGTTTAGTACGTGCTGGTGTAACAATAACAGCACCAGATCAGGTGCTAACCGCAATGGAAATACAAAAATAGCAACTAGCTCTCTATTTTTGAAAAAATCGAAAGTAGAGGGCTATTCGTGTTTGTTTCATTGACGCCCCTTTTCTACTACTCTATTAATAAATACTAAATCAGAAGGACTTCATGTATAATGGAGTCTTTTTTTATACACTTCTATACAAATCCTCTTCTACCTATAGAAAAATCTCCACACTACACATCGAATATTCTACAAGTGTAGTAATACATCCGAATTTATATCTACAAAAAATCAGAAGGAAATTTATAAAAATAGTGGATATGAGGACAAATACGATCAAATGTGAATAATATTTTCCCAATACTCTTGAGAATACTAGTGTTGTTCGATTCATCTAATAAAAATCAACAATAATAATGTGAGTTATGTGTAAATACTGAATAATGTTAACAAATAGCAGCATAACCTGAACAACTTGTGGATAATTGGACGCTAAATACTGCTCCATTTACCAAAATAAAGAAAATAAGCCCTATTTACATGGTTGAATAAATATAATGTGATTTGTATCATTTTCTTTCCGATTTCATGTAGAAACATATAATTTCCTTTCTGCTTTTTTGTAGAATTGAAAGTCTAATAATCATTGAATCTACGGATACATTTTCTGCTATTTATGATTTTTTACGTTCTAACATCAAATTTCGCCTTGCAGGAGTAAGTCATTTCACTATTTTTGATAACCTATATAAGTTATATCTTTATTTCTTTTTAATATATAAGATATATATTTATAATAGATTTTATTATTACTAGTATGCTTATTAATAAGATGTCAGACCTAATTGAAAATATTTATTAATTCAGTTATAATAATGGTAATTAAACATATCATTACCCACATAAAAAAGGACAAACCTACGTATCCCTACCAGGACGAGGTTTGTCCTTTTTTCATTTTATAATCAATTAATAATTGGAGGATTAAACATGGTCGTACTAAAGAATACAACTAATATAGCAATAAATGAATATAACAAAATTAGATTTTTCAAAGGAGTTTTTTGGGGATTATTATTTGTATTCCCTTTTTGGAGTATTATGATAGCCTTATTCATTTGGCTTTGTAAATAATAATCAACATATCAAAAATGCAAAGGGTTGTTTGTCCGTTTGCGTTTTTGATATGACAGCAACCGTGCGTAGCAGAGGGCGGTTGCAGGTCTTTCACCTATTTTCTGTTATAATATATCCAAAGAAGTTAGGTGATTATAATGAACGAGACAATTAGCTTAGAAGAAACCTTAGAAGCTTTTTCTGCTTATTTGAATGAAAAAGGCTGAAAACATTCTACGATACAACGTTATGCATATGATATTAAAGATTTTTATAGATGGTTAGAAGTAAATGAGATACTTTTTCATATCAAATCATGGAGTGATCTATCTGAAGAAGATTATCAGGATTATTTCTCTGAGTTAGAAAACAAGCGTAAATATTCTCAGAAAACAAGCCACAGAATATGGGTGGTTTTAAAGAAGTTGCACATGTTTTTAGGGATAGTTAGCCCGTTAGATGGTATCCAGCTCGCTTTAATTCCAGATCAATCACTAAGTGACAGTGATTTTATTACCGAAGCGGAAGAAAAGCTTTTAAAACACACTGTACTATCGACAAAGGGATTAACAGAAAGACAAGCTAAATATCGTCCTCTAATTATGGATAGAAACGCTTGTATAATTAATTTAATAGTAAACTACGGTTTATCCTTGCAAGAGCTTGTATCGCTTAATATGAGCCATATACAGTTCGCTAGTAATACTTTAATTGTTCCAGGGGAAAATGGTATGACTAGATCTATCTCTTTAACGGAAGATGATACAAAACGACTATATAAATATTATAAAACGATTCCGGAACCAGTAAGGCCTCGACAATATACAGATAATCCTTTGTTCATAGCATTTGATTTTAATCGGGGGACATATCGATGGGTGTACGAAAATGATGCACCAAAGGCTTTGTCTGAGGTTGCTATACAAAAAATGATACGACTTGAAGTGAAACGAGCAGAATTAAATAAGCGTTTTTCTGCACAGCAGATGAGGAACACATTTATTCTCCGGCTTATTAAGCAAGGAATAAATGAAGATGAATTGGTAAGTAGAATGGGATTCAAAATTAAGTATATTATACATGGGTTTCTATTCTCCTTGCTATCACATAGTTATTTTTATATTGATCTCTTGTTTCCCAACGTTCTGCAATTCCTGATAACAGTCGTATATCTGCTTAAAATCTTGTAAGAATTCATCGTCAGAGATACTATGAAATCCTTTGAAGTTCTTTCTACACCAATATAAGAGGTCTGATTCATCCTTAGCTAAAAAAGAATCCGGTTTTAAATGAATCAAAGCCTCTGCTAAACAAGCCAGAAGCAATGGTATCATTTCGGAATCATGCTATGATAAACCCAGTACAGATACAACGGCATAATTCTTATAGTGATAGTATTTAAGAACACCATTGCACATGTTCGTTGGTGTTAACGTATGTTGTAATTGAGTGGAATCTAGTTGATACACTCTCATATTGTCCCCTCCTATACCACTACTCACCAATTGGTGCAGCCTTCATAAAAGCTTTTTGAGCTTGGAAAATGATATAGTGATTCGATACGGTTCCTTCATCAAAGATTTCGTTGACGAATTGTGCAACAGTCATGGCAGCGAATTTATTTGTAATAACACGCTGTGGTTCTGAAGCAGCTAGTTCGGAACAACTTAATTGACTCGGGGCCTTTTCTTTCTTCGTATAAGCGTCTGGAAATAAGTCGCCAAGTGGAGAAAGAATGACCTCGCCATTCAGTTTAATCCTACATACTGCTTGGCCGTTATAACCACTAGTTTTATAATCCGCTATTTGTTGAGGTGTCCAATGTCTTTTATCTACTTCTCTCCAATTATCAGGAACCGTTACAGCTGTATTCCCTACATCGATGTAAATGAGATTATCAGATTGATGGAAGACTTCACGAGAAAACATATTATCTACTGCTCCAATCACAATTGGCAGGTATAAGTAGTCGTCTTTATGTTGTTTTTTTAATAAATCATACTTATTACCAAACAACTGCTGCATTGTTCCTGTGTCTTCTATGTACTGTGATATATAGGAAGAGATAGGAACGTTATAGCCAGCACCTCCGCTTTGTATTTACCAACATCAGGTCGAATAAAGAGTTGATTTCCAAGGTTCTTGGTTTCAATTATGTCTGGATCTGCAACTACAATTTCTCCATCTAATTGGAAAATACTCATCATTTGGGCAATGTGTTGTAAAATTAAGCCTCCGTTTCCTCCAGCACCTACTAATACAATATGCGGTACAATCTTCTTTCCTTCTGCAATATCAATAACAATACTTATTTTTATATCCCCCTAATTTTCTTTTGATTGTGTATTCTCTAAATTTCGTAGAAATGGAATTGATAAATTTGTAATCCTATGCACGGTATACAAGTCAAATGAATGCATCAATAGTATCGATGCAGCATGAACGACTCCTTTCTCTTGCACAATGGATACAGCATATTGAAGTAAATTCACCTGCTCAATAAGTGTATGTACGTATACTTGATGCGCGTTTAAATCAATATAGGTATCATTCTCCTGTCCTTCTAGTGCTTCATATATGTGATTCATCTCTAACTTGCACATAAATTGAAATAGCTCATAGTCATGATGTGTTTCCTCTACTACTTGTTTACTCTTTGTAAGAAGTAACATTTCACCATTTTATCAAGACCTTTTTTTAGAATTATAGCCATAGGACTGTCTCTAGCATTGTACATATGTATATGTACAATGCATTTCTCATAAATAACGCACGTCAAATTCCCCCTGAATACGATATTTTCCATATTGGAATAAAAAATAACCTTTATGTCAAGTTTGAATTTTCCAAGACAGAGTTTGTCTGTATGCTATTTAACTAGAAGATCTATCTTTATGACCGCATAGATTATATCGTGATTAATTTTTTATAAGGAAAGTGTAAATATTGAAAAACTGTGAAAATAATCATTTCAAGCATTTTCCCTGTGCATTCCCTATACCGGAAGCTGGACCTACTCAGTCACCAGCACGGAGAAGCTGTTTGCCATGTAAATGATATGAATATACTAAAACTTACTATTAGTACAAAATATGGATCCAAATAAGTGATAAAAAACAATTGATATTGTATACAATGTGCACTAAAATTGTATATGAAATATATGAAGAGATTACCTATCTCAAGTTCCAAAAAAGTGCTTCAAAAATTAAGAACGAAACAAGCATTAGTGTCAGTTTTTGTTCTATTACTACACACACCCGAAATATTGATGGTACGCCGAAATAGTATATTTAGTTAGGAGACAGTAAATGAAACGACACTTAGTACAATTAGATTCATTGCGAGGTATGGCTGCTATGACAGTAGTTTTTGGTCATCTGCTATATATTTATCCATATTTTGAACCAAACACAAGTAAAAGTATGGATTATTTTTGGTTGAATATAGTTAAATATAGTCCGTTACATATTATTTTTGATGGACATGCGGCAGTCATTTTATTTTTTGTGTTAAGTGGTTTTGTACTAGCTTTACCATATTATCGAGAGAACTTCCGATTACAATATATTCCATATGTTGTAAGGCGTTTTTTCAGAATATACGTTCCTTATATTATAACATTAATTTTTGCTTCCTTATTAGCATCCCCTTTTATTGGTAATTCATTGCAAGGTGGTAGTAATTTTGTTACACGTATATGGAGTACGGAAATAGGCATACAAGACATCTTAAATCACATTTTTCTCATTGGAAGTTATGATACCAAGCAACTCAATCCTGTTATTTGGTCACTTATTCATGAAATGAGAATTTCTATAATTTTCCCCTTCATTATGATGGTTGTATTACGATTTAATTGGAAAAATGTAATTTGTTTTGCGGGATTTCTTTCAATTATTAGTTTAATTTTGTTGCATATTCCAATTCTGTCTATTGGCGGAGTAACAAGTTTAGGTTTTACAATTCATTATATTGGAATCTTTATGATAGGAGCTTTATTGGCTAAATACTATCAAATTATTATTCAATGGTTAAAAGAGAAAAATACATTATTTAAAGGATTTCTTTTATTACTAGCTGTTTGCCTGTATTCATATAGTTTTCTGTTTTACAATGTTTCTTTAGCTCATATTTTTATTATTGATGATTGGTTTACAGTTATAGGGGCGGTACTATTCATTAGTATCAGTTTAGCTTCTATAAGATTAACTAATATATTAAAATGGAAACCTATTCATTATATAGGGGAAATTTCATATAGTCTTTATTTAGTACATCTTCCAATTATTCTATTTACGGTACATTTATTAGATGATTTGATACCAACCAGTTCTATTTTATTATTAAGTTTTATAGTTTCATTAGTATTTGCAAGTCTTTCCTACTATTTTATTGAAATCCCATCAACCAAAACAGGTGCGAAAATTGCTGGGAAAATAAAGAAAGGAGAAAAGTAATGAAAATAAATCGTCACACCCACATATGAAAAGGGATGTGACGATTTATTTCCAAGCTTTCTATACTGATTACATATATGGGGTAGCGAGACAGTTCATACTCTATTTGATACAAACAAATAAGTGGATTTTTTGTAATTTAGTAAAACTCGTTCTACTAAATAGTTTTCTTATGCTTGTATATTTTTTGATCTAATAAACCAGTTCGTTTTTTATCGCCTTTTCCGAATGAATAACTAATTCTGATGAAGAGAGATACAAAGGTTCTGTTGTCAATCAATTTGTAAAGCTTCGCTAATTCTATGACCTGTGATTATGCTCAATATACCCACTAAACTTAGGCGTTTGAATTCCCATTTCCATTTTTGCTACATTACTACACAGACCCCATGCCCATCAACTTAAGAACGAACACAAAATGAACTTTCGTTCAAACAGACTAAAAAACTCTTAAAATACTATTTATCCTTAAAACTGAGCATGCCAAATATACCTATTTAGGTACCATTTTAAAAATTATACAGCTTTCTTTTGTTTTCCAAAACGATTATACTCATAAACGACACCCATAATATCAAAGATAGTTTTCTTCTCATAACGATGAGATTTCCGTCCATTCTTCTGTAGGAGGTCGAACAAACGGATTAAAATCTTTGTTAAATCTTGGGTGCTTTTTTGTATTACTTGATATAACAGGGATAGATGATCTTGAATCATCCCAATGGCTTTGTGCTTTTGCAACAAAGGGTGGCGTATCTTAAACATCGTAGAAGAACAGATAAAAATGGTAATGAGCTTTCCATACACATGGCATTCTAATCTCTCTTGTTTGATAGTTTGCCAGTGATGAATTTGAAATAGAGATTTCCACGTTTTAAATATGATTTCGATCTGCCAGCGAAGGGAGTAAAAATCATGGATTTGTTCCATCGGAACCACCTCCCAAGGCGTATTCGTAATATATATGTTGATACCCGTTAATCGTTTACTCTTTTCTGAAAACGTAATCCCTTTTTTACTTTCGGTATAGCTTTGTTTTTTTCTGCGTTCTAGTATTTGTTCCTCTGTTAATCGGTAGATAATTACTCTTGTAAATAGTTTTTGGTTCTTGCCAATATACGCCTCTTTTATTTCATACGTTTGTCCTGATTTTAATGTGTGCATAATGTTCTCTAAATCCACTTGGATATACTGTGATTGTTTTTTGATTGTCCCATTTCGAAAGTATTCCGGAAACGGATTTTTCGTATAGACGGTATGGTTTAACTTAAGTCTTGATATATAGCACACGCCACGTTGATCCATCTGATCTAAGTCTTCCAATGAAAAATAGCCTAAATCACGAATACACAGATCCCTCGGCCGTAAGGTATCTAAGCAATTTGTTCCAAATGTTTTATCATTATTTTTTCCAGGCCCTACCTGGAAGTTTAAAAACTGTCCGCTGTGTAAGTCATATTCTAATTGAATCTTGATACCTGCTGTTTGTGCACAACCACCTGATCCAGGGTATACATGAGCTAAATGTTTCGGTACTTGGAAAATCGTCGCATCTAAAATACGAATTCGTTGAAAATACGTGAGTGCTGCACTTGAAATCGCTGATGTTTTACAAAGTTTACTTTTCCACAATGCAGAAAAAATATATTTCAAAAATTCAACAGCTTTTTTATCAAAGCGCTTATTGAGTCCTTCTGGACTCATAAGAGTGCCTGTGGCTGCGTGTAATTGACTGCATAGTCGAACGAGAGAATCACTCGCTGTACGTTGACTTACCCAGATACATATGGTAGCTAATTCATTTCCTGAAAACTTTCGTTTTCTTTTTACAAAACCTAATTTTTTTGCGAGTTCTTCCAAAAAAGAAGGGGTTAAATGACGATACAGCTCTTCAGAAAATAGTTGTAATTCATCTTGAATCGAAAGATTCATAAAAAATGTCACCCTTTCTAGCTAGATTTTTAGAAAGAATAACGTTTTTTGACACTTGGGGGTAGTGAAAATTCTTAAGTTGATGGGCATGTGATGTTCCCCCTAAGTAATAAAATAATCGCCTAAGGTGCTATACAATAACTCCGAACTTGAAGACAACACAAAAAGGGCTTCTTCAAGTCGATTAAAAATGTGTATAGCAAAATAAGCTATATATACACTAATCGGCTCAAAGAAGCCCTTTCATAAATGAAACAAGACGCAACTTGCTTCTACAACTCAACCACAACGCATAAGGTGTGGGAATAAACAGAATCAATTAAACAATAAATATAGTTTCATATTAATCTATTTTTATATGATATTCAATTGTTTTTGATTGAACGAAGATAAGAAGGGATTTTCTATGCAGCTGTTATATGTATTGAATAATAGTGCCCCTGTTTCCCCTGCTAAAAATCCCCTCTTATTTTCAGTTCTTGGTGTTAGTTCATGTACTGCATTTCAAAATAAAGTTTTTCTGGCTTTTGATTTTGGTCTAAATAACAAAGTATTTCTTGAATGGTTTCTTCTTCTACTTCCATACTTTCCATGTATGACATACTTTCGTTTTCTTGAACTTTTTTAAAAATGGAAGTAGGTAGTTTGTCTGCAGCAAACACTCCCATTTTACTTCCGAGCTTTTGTTCGGATGCAGCGTTGTAGAAAATTTCGTTAACAATTACCTCATTATCATCTGGATCGTACATGTACCCTCTTTGTATACGTAGCAATGTAGTGCTCCTTTCTTATGTATTCCTCCAATAAAATAATTATATTTGTATATATTGCTGTTTTATTGGAGGTGTCAAAGAATATTATTTCGTAAAATCCGCACTTTGTATAGAGTTATATGCAAGTGAGTGGTAAATTTATTAATCTTGTGTATGCAATAAATATTATCCACTACTAATTGTACATAACTTATGAACTTATCTTTTTATATATTACATATAAAGAATATTTAGTTTAAACCATATTGTTATTTGTATATTTTTTCAAAGGAATACGAATAATTCTAGAGAGATTATAAGGAAGGTGAACCGAATCTATGAACAATTTTTTATATAATAAAGATAATTTGAATACTGAAATGTTAAATAAGGCGCGCTATTGTAAAAAGCAATGGAGATTAGGTATATAATTATGCCTAATTCAGGATTTTCCAACCATTCCTCTTTGAATTCACTTGTTTGGACCAAGAAAAGCTTGATAAATTTTTCGGATTTTCAGAATGAGCCGTCGTTCGATTGGGGATTCGATCTTGAAATACCGTATGAGATGCTTGGTGTTTTTTCTCGTCATATAAATACAGCAGCACCTATCAGTAAGTTGCCGTTATATGGATTAGCGCACTTCAAGTTCTGTGATGAAAACCAGGAGCAACTTGGAAGACTAAAGGATAAGGTAGAGAAAAAACTGCCGACGGTACCTCTGGGTGTTGTAGGAACAGATCATGTTGGATATGCATCTTTTGATCTTACCCCACTAAGGCAAATCCAATTGGTACAAAGGCTTAAGCAGGTCCTCGATGAAGAGAACCTTATTGGAAATGATAAACCAAGGTTGACTATTCAACTGGGACAGCTTCAAGTCATGCCATACAAGGATCAATTATTTGCCTTTGATGCAATAGTTGAAGGAGACCTTGGACCGGATTTCATCTCCCTTCGTATGGATCTTGATGAAAGTCAGCTCGCCAATAGAGCCGAATGGTCACCCATGCCTTCAATGCAGACACCTGGTATCAGGGATTGGAGACTATCGCCTGGTTCGTTTTCTATGGCCAGCACCTTACTTATTGGTGAAGATGGCTGTGAAACCTTGTTGCCGAGCAATCTTGCTACTCGATTAATCCGCTTTCAGCAAATTGTTCGCTCCTCAAAAACTACATATGCTAAAAAGAGTGATAAAAGTGAGACGAACATTATCCCTGGTCTTGGAATTGGATTTAACGGTATGGTGCGTCTTGGATACGTCATTCAATTCCAGACAGAGTGGTTTCCGCTAGGGCATTCTTTGGGACAGATTGCATATAGTGTACCACTTGCGCCAGGTGAGAAAACACATATTGCAATAGTGGATTGGTCTCGACGTGATGTTGCTAAACGGACGGAACAGACCTCTGAATCTGAAGATCTCGATCATGCCACTTACCGAGATCGTAGTCTTAGTGAAGCGGTCAACATGCTGGTACGCGAAAGTCAAAAAGGTTCTTCTTTTATGGCGGGTGGTTCGCTTAGTGCTGGAGCTGGAATACCAATTGGCCCTGTAAGTTTAGGTTTAGGAATTGCTAGTGGTATTGGTGGTACTTCTAGCAAATCAGAAGGTATGCGATCGCTTATATCGGATACGACCCAGAACATTGGTGATGCTTTTCACCAAGCATCAAGTGTTGCTCGAGAACTTACATCTACCGTAGTTGTTCAAGGGCAACAGGCTGAATCTGCAACAGCTAAGACACGAGTTATTGCTAATTATAATCATAGTCATGCACTTACTATTCTTTACTATGAGGTGTTGCAGCACCAAAGGTTGGTAACACGTGCAACGTCTGTACGCCCCGTGCTTATGCTTAAGCAGAAGATTAAAGAATTCAGTTTTGATGGAGAGGAAGTATATGTACTCGAGAATTATCGTGATGTGATTGCCGCGAATTTGCTTGATGAAAGCCTCAAGCCATGTCTATCAGTTTTAGAAAAGCGTGTCTGCTTGCAAGTAAAAGCTGATTATGAAAATGCGAAAGTAGAAAAGAAACCTTTACACATGTTAGAGGAGTTTTCAATTGACTTTATCACAGGGATAAACGGACCTGCGAAAGATGTTCATGTGACGATAAAGCTAAAAAATGGTCCAACAGTGATATGTGATGTTGTAGACGTGCAATTAGCAGCGCATCATTTAGGCGTTACTTTTCAAGATGCTGTAAGTTCAATACAAATTCCTCCCAATGCTGGTACCACCATTAAGTTTAGACCTAGAAACTATCACCTGCGATGGACGAATGTTCAAGCAATTGAGATTTACCAAGGACCAATGAGTTATGATAATTATCCTTCGGTGCATCCATATGATTGGGACTTAAAAGAGATTCATGTAAAGACAGTGAATGCTAATGATACTTGGAATATGTACGATAGCTCTAACCACATTAAAATCAGCTATCTGGGGCAACCTGTGAGATTTGAAGTGGTTCCTTACGAGGAGGTTGTCACTTTCGATCCAGAGGAACATTTATCTGAGGAAGAGCGCTGTTGTCTTAATCGTTTGCTTAGACATCTTAATACACACGGTGCTCACTATTGGCGAGCAATTTGGTTAGCAGAAATTGAGTCTGATCGTGCCATTCGTCTCGATAGTTGGAAAATTAATAACCTTAATTTGTTTGATATTGTGGAAAATCGTGTTCTTGATGTGGTTGGAGATGAGATAGTCATGCCAATGACTACAGCTGCGATGGATGTTAAGGAGATTGAATTATTTGAACGTGCATTCGGAGGAAGTAAAGGTCTACTGCAAGCACCGATATTGAATGAATACGTAGAGCAGCTGCTTACGATACCCGCACGGGGAGTATTTGCTGAGGCAAAGCTAGGTCATTGTAACGCTTCGGAGAT
The DNA here is from genome assembly GCF_040459645.1 of Bacillus cereus group sp. RP43. Lineage (NCBI taxonomy): Bacteria > Bacillati > Bacillota > Bacilli > Caryophanales > Bacillaceae > Bacillus > Bacillus cereus group sp. RP43. The sequence goes on along the minus strand of NZ_JARVHQ010000003.1, from coordinate 12,099 downwards.
TATAGATCCGAGTCGGTTCTGGGATTGGCAGAACTCTCCCATACCTGATAGCCCTCCTGCAATTCTTCCGACAAGTACAGGAGATAAGGCTCAGGATATAACGAAAGAAACTGTACCGACACCGTTCCCTGCAAATCTTGTTAATATTGTAAATCCGCAGGGGTTGCCTGATCCGACAGGACTTTCCGTTGCTGGAGGTGTTCTTTCATCACTAGGTCCATTTCGTGATATGTCTGGAATCAAAGAGTTGGGCACATATCTCCAAAATCTCTCAAATAATGCGAACCAGCTTGCTGGTCAGGGATTAAAAAATGCACAAACGGCAGGTCTCATGAATACGATCCGTAGTGCAAAGGAACTGACACCTGAGCAACGTGCGATACTTATGAGTGAGTTACTAACAGGGCAAGTGAAAATGGCAAATGCGCCTCCTACTGCCTCCGGGATTGTACCAACACCGAGTACACCAACACCGAGTACACCAACACCGAGTACACCAACACCGAGTACACCAACACCGAGTGCACCAACACCGGTACCGCCAGCACCAAAAGAGAATCAAAAAAAGCAGGCAGAACGTGCATCGGAAACATCACCTAATAATAAAAAGGTTAACTTTATGTTTCAGTTTGACACAAATGATGTGATGTTGGGAGAATGGGAAGTGACGTTAATTTCGGACGAAACGGTATTAGAAAATAAAGGGAAAGTGATAAATGATCTTAATAAGGTGTCTGGTGTAAAGGTAGGTAACAGAGTGTCAATGTTAGTACCTAAGGGTTTTGGAGTAAAAGATGATGTTTTGGTGCATATCAATGCAGTTTCAATGGGAATTCCAGAAGTACTGTCGTCAACTGAAGCGAAATGGAAGGTACAATCATGGAAGTATCCACGTACTTTTCAAGCTGTAATTCCAAGGGATAAGTTTGCCAAGACCCTTACGTTTAAAGTTATTCAAGAAACAGAAACGATAACAATTACTACTACTCAGAGTAAAACAGAAGCTTCGCGTGTGCACGTTAATGGAGACACCAAAGGAATCGATGTTCAACCTGAACTAGATTTAGGTAACAAATTCATAGGTGAGTTTAAAATTACTGCAAAGGGTACTTATGGTTGGAAGTCTGAGGACACAGATACAGAATCGAATAATTCTGAATCAAAACAAGTTGTGTTTACTGCTCGTCGCATGAAGGATACAGCACCAACTATTACCCCTTTACTTTAGTAATTGGTTCTACTTTCCGCATGAAAAAGAAAAGTTAATTATGTTAATCTTAAGTAAACGATAATAACTCCAAAATATACAATAAAAGTTGATTTTGGAGTTATTTTGTATTTTATTTTTTAACAATCTACTTTTAGAGGATAAATTTCTTTTCTACGGTTTGAATTTACTTCTGTCTTTTTGCAGAAAACCGACATTTTCAACAATAGAAAGCTTCGTAATTAAAATTGTTCTACATTAACCAAAGGATATATAATGCAAAAGGCTACACTGTCTCCATATTCTGATAGAAAAGATTATATGATTTTTTGTTTATCAAAGCGTGCAATTTCAAATAGCAATTCATTATTTTGTTGGTTTAAAAACCGGATGTTTTTATGAAGAGAAACACAAGTAAATTAATTAGTGAGACCTAAATATTTTTATCTAAATATTGCAATATAATTTAAAATATTTCAATCATAGTTTCAAAAAACAACAAGCCACCCTTTAAAAGAAATCAATAGCTTGTAAGGGTGGCTTAGTTTGTTGTGAATAGCTTTGTATTTAATTGTTTAATCTCCCCTTCTGCAAGGGGCTGGTAAAATGCATGTTGTAATCCTTGTATGTGCAAGGTTTCTCCTATACATAACAATACTTTACCAGGAATTAAATCGAGTAGTAGTTCATTATTAATTTGCTTTGCTTGTTTTTCAGTAGAAACATAAATAACTAGGATTGTAGGGTTATTCCCTAAATCTTTTATGATAACATCCTTACCTGACTCTACGAACTCTCTCCATCTAGCGATAATTCGTTTTAAGCGATCCTTTTTATCTGTTAATAAGGTGGAGTATACAACAAAATTAAACTCTTGATTTACTCCGCCCTGCACAGCAAAACTTAAAGGAGGGGTAAAAACCCCTTTACTAATAGATGGATGTAAAATATGCCCTATAAAGGATGGAGCATAGCGCAGGTGGCAAAGTAGGTCTATATCATGCCAATAACGTAGATGAACATATTTACCGTGATTATCAAGACGCTCTGGAGCAAAGAAGAACATATTTCCTTGCCAGTATTTTAATAGCTTATAACCATTATCGGATAACGTATATGTTTCTTCAAAGATCTCCATTTCAAAACTTTCCACTTGCCATTTTTCAATCAGACGATAGTAAAGTAATCCTTGAAGTGCATCATTTATTTTCTTACGTGAATATTTATCTTTGAATAAATATAATAAATGATTAAATCGAACAGATGTGTGAACACCAATGAAAGTGAGTATGGCACACTGTTCCTCTGTTAAACGCTGCTTAAACTTAACCAATTCCTCATAAGAATGGAATACATAGGTTTTATCCAGTTCATGTATTCGATATATTTGAAGTCCCTGTACATCCTCACTTGATAAATGAGGAATAGATGGGATATAAGTAGACAATTGTTTCTCTATTGTACGCATAGTCATCCATTAAAATTGGTAAATTGACGAATTAGATTTTTTACTTTGCCCTTGCGGATAATTTAGGATACGCACAGTTCCTTTTCTATTTTTGGCATCGATATTAAGCAGCTCGCATGTAACAATCGTTTGGTTTATTGCATCTTCCGCAGTTGGGTTAGCAAGATTACGGCTCTTTAGTCCTTTAAATTGAATACCTGGCGCAACTTCTACGAAAATACCAGCGATTGCATCTACCCCTACTATTTTACCTACAAAGCGGTCACGGCGTTTCTTTAGTTCTAATAGTTTTTCCATTGGATCTGTTTCTAGTTTCTTTTTATTTCCTCTAAATTCATAACGACCATTCTTTTCTACTACTTTATCGATGATTAGCTCTACAACATCACCAATTTCAATATCATCCGGACGTACAAATGAATGTGACCATTGGGAATACCTTACCCCTACCGTTACACCATAAACTTCAACTAAAACAGTTTGTGCAGATGGAATATGACCCGAAACAGTTCCTGTGTACACTTTACTTCCCTCTTGTGCTGTTACTTCTTCATTAAATCTTTTTTGAAGTGCCAATTCTCCTGCTGTGATAGATACAACGGCAAAGTTACCTTCTTCAGTTTTCTGGAAGTGTTCAATAATAGCAGGCTTTGTCGTACCTACTAGCCATTGAGGGTTTTTAGGAATATTTATCCCCGCCTCTGTAATTGGACAATATGCTGTTGTATGGGTACCAATTTGCATTGTAAGCACCTGTATACGTTCAGATGTTCCATTTTTAGTCGGGAATAGCTTTTCGGATACGACTGTAATCAAACCTTTTCCTACAATACGTTCACGTTTCATACGAGCCAATTCTTCTAACTCATGCTCACGTACTCTCTCGAATTGATTGGAATTTATTTCTACTGGTTTGTTATCTGGTGCGTTCTTAGGTTCAAAAACCATTCCAAGTCCTTCTACAGTTTGAGAGTTTGTTTTACCTTCTGCCATTACATTTTCCTCCTAGAACGTAAAAAGGGACACACCTGTACCGTTGGAATGGTACGTAAGGTGTGTCCTTCACGTAAAATATGTTTTATTTATATAGTTGTTAATTTAAATATAATGGTATTTAAACTTAAATGCAAGATTAATTTTCAACTCATAACATTATTTAAAATCTGTCCAATATCGCCCAGATTTTTCATCTACTTGGATAGTAGCAGTAGAAAATTATTCGTTTGCTAAAAAATATCAATCAAAGAAATCATCCAATGCCTTACTCATTACGTTAGATATTTTTTTCTTTGGCTGTTCATTTTGGTTAAGTAGCGACTGCGTAGTACGATTCTTATTTTTTTGTTGAGCTTTTAAACGCTCTTGGCGTTCTTTATAACTCATACGCTTATATTCATGCTGTTCTTCGTTATCTTCAGTGTTTTCTACAATGTTTTTTTCTAAGTTTTGATGAACAGTGATACTAATGGATTCATAAACCTTCGCAACCTCTTTATCAAGCTTATTTTCTACGGTAGGATTAACCGTTTCTGTAACTGGAATCGCATTAATTTCTATATGTGTTGCTGCTTCCCCTTCCCCTGTTATTGTAATTGGAAGTCCATCTGCAGGGAGATCTTGTAGAGATGGTTCGGTCTCATCGGGAATCTCTGAATGAATTATGGAATCATTATCCCACTCTTGTTCTATCATAGTAATAGATAATTCTTTGTTCAGTTCTGCTACCTCCATGTTTATTTCATGGCATTCTTCCATATGAGGTAATTCTATATCTATGACTTCCTCAATATCTTCTTCCGCGACTGTATCTGTTATTTCAGGAATTACACTTTCTATTGGTATCTCTTCTACTACCAGCATTTCGCAATTTTGTTGTAAGGCATCTATTAATCTCGATGCACGTGTATAACTTATTTTAAATGTTTCCTGCAGTACAGAGATAGAAGTGGTTCCTGATTCTTTTACAGAAGCTAAAACAGCATCATATAGAATATCTTTAAAGAAACCTGTCCCCTCTTGCGCGGCTTCTTTGTCTTCGCCTGGAATGGCTACTTTTTGTGAAATAGTATTCTCTGAATTTGTATCAGATGAATAAGTAGTATTAATATCCAAGTCCTCTGCTAATATTGGCATACTACTATCGTTTGAAATTAAAACTTTACGAGGGCCATTCCCTGCGTAAGAACTTACAACTAGATTTTGCTCTAACTTCTCGATAATTCGTGCAGCCTTCATATAGCTAATCCTGAATTTTCTTTGCAGAAGGGCTGGCGAGACTTGTTGTGATTCGGTAACAAATGCTTTAATGTCTTCGTACAATTTATTTTCAGCCTCTTCTTCATCAACCTCTGCTTGCTGGCTTCCAACTGCAGAGTCATTAGATAAGGTTACACTTTCGGATTTATGTTCCCTATAATTCTCTAATGATACAATGTGTTGTTGCTCACCCTGTAATTCTATTGGGTTATCCTGCTCCATTTTCTCATCTTGCATAGGTGGTAATGGTTCAATTTTTTTCATATTCTCTGCATCTACATGCTTCATAGGATTTGCTTTTTCGATAGATTCATTAATAAGGAGAAGACGTTCATTCTCCCAATATCGTCCTGTTTCTATATCTACCTTAGTAATCGCTTGGGCGAATTCTTCTTTTGGTACAAAGTTACTTGTAATTTGTTGTACGGGTTGCACATGATTATCTTGTACAATACGAGCAGCACAAATGAATGCACCTTGTGCCATGATGTCTCCTGGTGTCATTACCAAATCTTTTGTTTTTTGATAAGTTGATCCTAAACGACTAACAGGGTTCTCTTGCATAGGAGAAATACCTTGTTCAGATTCAGACTCTTTAAATTCCTCTTTCTCACCAAACATGTCAGAGAAAATTTTCGCATCATATGGCGTTACATCTCCAAATATCATTTTGTTACGAAATGAGCCAAGCAAGGTAAACATGTATTGCTCTGTGAAGTCGAGAGCTAATTGAGATAGTGTTTGGCTGGCAATTGTTAGAATTACTTTATATTTACGAGATTGTGCAGGGAATTCTTTAAACGGCCGCACAACATAATCCGGAAACTCATCGACAATAATGTGATGGTAAGGTGGGACGTTCGGCTCCCTACGGAATACAGCATTCTGCATACTTAGCAAGACAAATTTTCCTAATACATTGGAAAGATCCGCTAATTCTCCCTTTGCAGTATTGACTAACAAAATTCCACCTTGCTCCAAATGTACATCAAAATCAAAATCTGATTTCCCAAATAAAACACGTCGTATTAAAACGTTTGAAGCTAAATCTTTTAGGATATTACGCAAACCCTTTACATATTCTTCTTCTCTGTCATAATGCATCGGTTGGCCGCGATATTTCCCTGATTTATAAACGGCTGGTTCCCCTTGAAAGTCCATTTTTTCGCAAATAGTATTATCAAACCATTCATCAATTCCTTTTATAATCTTATACTCGTTCTTTTGATCACGTGAAGCAGCTCCACTTTGAACAAAATCATATAACTTTTCCACCTGTACTTTTAATAGTTTATGCATACGATGGACACGTTCTACATCATCATACATCTCAATTAAATCGTCGAAGGTGACCTCTTTTTGTGGGTTGTGCAGTTTTAATAAATAGATATGTTGTTTAAGGTGGTTACGCTGTGCTTGTTCAAAGAATGCATTGTTGGATTCAGATAAACCTTGAATAACCATTGCGAAAACCTCTGCTACTTTATCAACTGGTCCACGCAGAATATTTATATTTTTTGTATCAGGATTCGTTGGGTCTATATAGTAAACCGAGCTTTCAGGAATCTTATGTGCTTGTACTAACTTAAATACCTTTTGACATAAATCATTACTCGGCTCAATAACAGTGATACCATTTAGAAATGTTCCTTTTACTTCTTCTGTATCATAATCCTTCTTTTTAAAGACATTTTTGAACTTATTGATAAAGCGTGCCATCCAATGTAAATCTTGATTAATCATGGGAATAATTAAACTAGATGTTTTACCAGAACCAATGGGACCAATAATAATACAATTTAGCGTTCTGTCTTTCCCCTTAATACGGACCATCTCTTTATGTTCAAGATGAGGACCAATTTCTACATCAGGATATATTTGTTTTTCTTGGCTGTTAAACCATTTTTGTAACTTGTGGTTTTTGTATTCATATTTTTGTACCCACTTTAAAATTTCTTCTCGGTAACGAACAATATGGCCGCTATACCAAAGTGTAAACAAAATCATAAATACAGTTGGTAAAAATACAAAAATCATATTGATTGTGTGGAAATTTCCTGTTAAGACATGACCTACTGCCTCATACTCACCAAAATTAACATGCTTTGATTTATCCGTAAGATAAGGAATAACCTTTGCATGGATCGGGGCAGTTGCAAACCATAAAAATTGGATATCAACTGCAAAGTGAGAAGCAATTAGAATTACCAGCTTCCCGTTTTTCACATGTAATGCAGGAATACGGCTGTAAAACCTAAAGCTGAATTCTCCTAATAGTAAAGAAACGAACATTAAAATTAGCGGTATATATGTAATTTCTATAGGATAAGACGGTGGTTCGAATGCATAGTAGAGTAGCTTCATGTAGTTTACTAAACCGAATCCAAACGAAAGAATAAATCCGCTAATTAAGGCGATTGTAGTAAATAACGGTAATCGTTGTTTAAATGTCTCCATAAAAGCGCACCTACTTCTTACAGAAACAATTGCGCTTTATGTTGGAATGTAAAACGATCTTGAAACTCTGGCTTAACTTGTTCCTTAGATTTTTCTAGAAAGAATTTCGCTGCATCTTCAGTTTGTTTTAAATATAAATCAATACTATCTCGTTCACAGAGTTGGTCGTATTCTTCTTGAGAAAGCACCGCAATATTTACCTCTATTTTTTTATTCGTTGCCGTTTCAATTATTACATCGTACCAATAGAAATTCGGTTTTCCTGGGATTTGGATATCTTGTAGAGAAACACTAAACGTTGCTCCCTCTTCTGTAATATGTGTAAGGACTAGTTCTGGATTTTTAAACGCCTCTCTTGCAGAGAGCACTCCCCCATTAGTTGTTGTTGTAAATGGTAAATTCATTGTCTTTTTCCACCTTTCTCCATATAAAAAAGGCAAGCGACACCCACTGTAAAAACAGCGTGTGTCGCTTGCCTTAATTTCATATGTTCTGATTTGATTGTTGTTTTGATTATATGTTCAAACGTTATTCTAACACCTAAGATTAAGAAAATCAATAAAATAATATAGTGTTATATAAAAAATAATAGATTAATATAACTCAACAAGTTTACGTCTTTTCGGATGATTGTTGTTTGCTGTACGTACCATGATCTGTTCATCCGTGTCTATATTGATACATTCATTTTGGATGGATAGCAGTAGTACGTTTTCATAGGTGTCCATCAAAAGAATATCTCTAGTTTTTTCACGTTTAGGATAGATAACTACAAGTGGAACGCCTTCATCTCCCTCTCTTCTTGAAAACATGACATCATCTAATCTAGCTATCATTCGGTAATCATTTTCATTTCCAAAAATAAAGAAGAAATCTTGGATAACATCTTTATCTCTCCTATACGTTCGTCGAAGGCCACCATCTATCAGTTCTTTAAACGTTTGCACCTTCTCAACAAATGCATAACGCCAATCGGCATCTCCTACTGTACGTTGAGATAAAGGTAATAGAATATCTTGCTCGAAATTTTGGTTGTCATCTTTTCCAAGAATGATATCTGCAATAACATCTCCAGCATCTTTCATTGAGCAAATGTGTACATTTAGATTTGGCAGATTCATTAACAGTTCATGATACTCCCTCATAGAAAATAAGAAGTTTTTCATACGTACGTATGGTGGTTCGGCATCTTCTGCAAGGAACATAGATTTGTCGTACAGAACAAAAACAACCCTTACACTTTCATTCGTTTTTTGTGCATATTCTACGTATTTCCCTACTTTTTCAACTAAGGTAGCATTGGTCTCTTTACACATATCCATTTCAATATAAATATTTTTATCTTGATATGAAATGTGTTCATCTGGAACCAGCGCTAAACCTGCATCTTCAATTTTTGTTTTTTTCAGTTTTTGATGATATGACCGAATATCTAGCTCATTTAATATTTTGTTCGTATTGGTCTTTTTCGACACTTCTAAAAGCGTACGTACTAATACTTCTCGTGAACAAAGTGTATGCAATGAGTTTGAATGAGAATATCTACGTTTTGAAGTTCCTTCAGGAAGCTTCCCTATTTCCTGAAGGAAATCAACTATTCTTTCTTTTAAGGAGAATGTCGCACGTTTGGTTATACTATCATCTCTTTTATCAATTTTTTTTGTTAGGATAGCACCATATTGTGAGTAACGATTAAGTTTTGTAAACACACTAGCTTCGGAAAAATCCCTACCTTCAAACGCGCTATATAGTTGAGTAATTTGTCGTGTAGTAAGGTACCTTTTGTAATATAAAACTGTGAATACAAATATGTCAGCCTCTTTTAAATGGAATGATTTTTTCGCGCCATTACTTTTATATTTATACGTTTTATTGTTCATTACATACAACTCCAAAATATGAATTTGTTCTCATGCCATAACTATCATTTCTATATATCTTATTACAGCAAAATTTGGTTGTAAATTATGAAAAATTTAAATTGAATTTGAGCTAATATAGATACTAAAACTCGTACGCTGAAGTTTGGATCAATTCTCCTTCTAAAAATCCACTAAAAACATTGATTTATATAGCTTTATCACTCTTTTAAAATTGTTAGGACAGAGTACAGGTTTTACTCTAACATTTTTTTGGAGGGTAAAGTAAAGATACAAAATTGTTAGGACGTCCTAACAAAATAAGTGATGATAGATAAAAAGGTTTAGAGGTTACAATTATTCAAGAATTATAACGGATTTTTGAATGGAAGAATTAATGTCATTAACGATCGAAATAGAAAAAGACCGACAAAAATTATATTTGTCGGTCTTTTGTTTAGAATGATAATTTCTTTTTTGCTGGCTGTGAATCGGCGGCTACTTCTACTTCAGGTTCAGCACCAAAATTCAATTTTTTCTTTTTAGGTTTTTCTTCTTGTACTGAATCATCAAATGCAAAAAGTTTATTTAAAACAGCATTTGATTTCTTAGAATTAGCTTGCTCACGTTCTTCTTTAATTCTCGTAATTTCATCAATAATATCACTCACACGTTTTGGTAATGGTAGCCCTGCAACAACTGAATAGAATTTAACTATATCCTCTTCTTTTTTTGTTGTATGTTTATTTACATATGGAGCTATAGGACGTTCATCTACGTATGGAGTTCTTTCTTTTAAGAAGTTTTCCATCTGGTTAAGGAATGAGAAATTGTATAATCGACTCGCTCGTAGCGGCGATGTAACAATAGATAGTGCGCTCTTTTTAGCACTTTCTAGCTCTTCTCTTTCTGTATCGTATAAAACCCCTTTTTCTAGTGCGTTCCCTAATTGAGTCAAGTAACCTAGTGGGTTTTCAGTGTCTAATTGATTTGATTTTAGCTCTAGTTTTGCTAATGATAAAACGCCTGGTGTATTAATTACCTGAGCAAATTCACTTGCATCAAAATGTGTATCTGAAAACGGTGTAAATGATGAAGTAACTAAGTTAATCTCATGTAATGCATCAGCAATATATTTGTTACTATAGCTAGTATATTCGTTTGCTAATGCACTTGGGTTTTCCTCTTCAAATTTTCTATATAGTTTAGCATTATCTATTAATACAATTGAACCGAAAGCTTCTTGGTTCATAGCAATGCTACGAATACGTGAAGTTGCATTTTCTAATACTTTTAAAGCCTCAGCATCACGAGGTAAAGTTAGTAACAATCCAAAATTGTAATCATTTTCATATAACATCTCGATTGCCTTTAAAAGAGCTCCAGTTCCTGTTCCACCACCAAGGCCACAAGTAATCCAGATAAAGTCACGATCTTCAAACTCTTGTTTAACTGCTTCAAAAATCATTGCTCCATGTTTTACAAATGCTTCCTCACCAACCTGTGGGTTACGAGCTGCACCTTGTTCATATCCTTCTAACTGAATTTTACGGACATTCCCTGTGTTTTTAATCTCAATTTTATTAAAATCTTGGCTATTTGTATTAACTAGAATCGCTCGATAAGGGTATTTATTGTTTTTAATCTGTGTTTCTTTATTTGCACACTCCGCTGCGATTGCGCATCCTCCCATACCTAGTCCTAAGAATCCAAATTTCAAGCTAATATTTCCTTGGCTTTCGATTTCTGAAAAATTGCCTGCCATATGTATATCCTCCCTCAAATATATATTTTAGTTGTTTTTCTCAACTCGTTTTTCTAGTTCTTTGATTAAAACATTACCTAGATTTGTTACTTCGTAAACTCGAACGCGCCCAAATGGTTTGAAAGATATCAACCCTGCCCCCTCAAGTCGTGCAGTCATAATATCCAAAGAATATCGCGATGGAAGTATCTTTTTTCCTTCATAATCCTTTGCATTCTCTATTTGATATTCTTTATGATACTGGTTGATACAATCCCATAGCTTTTCTTTGTGCATTGCACCTTCAGCGTATAGTACACGTAGAGCCCAAATTCCGTCATTTAAATTCTCACAGAGTACATCAATAATTTCATTGCTACTCATTGATATATTAGACACTAATTTCACACCACCTTTAATAAAAAGTAAAATTTATGTATAGATATAAAAAGCAATATCAATATTACGGAATTTAATCCCGTGATAAACGCCGTAGATACTTCGGGATATACTTCCGAAGTATGAGATGTATTAACTATAATACATCTCAAATATTTTATCAAGAACCTTTTAATATCAAGTGTTTAAATACTTCCGAAATATAACCCGTAATTATTACCGTAATGATTACGGGTTATATTTACGTATTTATTTCGATAATTAATCCCGCTATTTGTACCTAATAACCATCGGATGCAACTGAAAATATGTATAAACTCATTGATATATGAGTAGATTTATTTCCGCTATGACGAGATGGTTTTGTACATATTGAGGAATTAATCACGCTCATCCAACTAATCACCGCTCAACAAGACAGGCATTTTTGATACATAACCCAATAAATGAGCAATGAATGGTTGAGTGATCAGGCGCAAAAAAACATGAAATTTTACGTAATTGGAAAAGGTGTCCTTTTAGTTTCTATAGAATTTCTATATAATGTACTATAGGACAGGCAACATATAGTTAGGTGGTGAGCAAATGATTGATGAACAGTTAAGCGATGGTTATTATCGTGTATCTGAAGTAGCAACCATGCTTGATATACCCGAAAGTACTCTTCGCAGATGGTTGAATGATTTTGATGAGTACTTGAACATTAAAA